>JAKAPB010000048.1 GCA_021823045.1 Actinomycetes bacterium
CCAGGCGATCTAAGGATGTGTCTCAGTGCCCTAGCCGATCCGGAATCTGCCTTACTCTCGAGCTTTACTTATCGTTTCAATGGTGGCGATTTAGCTGGGCATTCACTGGGCAACTTAATGCTTGCCGCACTGACCGATCTGTTGGGTGGCTTAGGTCCGGCGTCGCGTCATATGGGCAGGATACTCGGCGCTTCTGGCCTGGTCTTTCCTAGTGCCGAAGAACCATTGGGGCTATTGGCAGATACTGATCAAGGTCGACTTTCTGGTCAGGTGGCCATTAACGCTTGCAGTGGCATAAGAAGAGTTTGGGTGGAACCCCAAGAGCCAAAAGTTTCACCGGAAGCACTTGAGGCAATTTTGGATGCGGATCTACTGGTTTTGGGGCCAGGTTCCCTATTTACTTCCGTGCTGGCGGCGTGTGTCGTCCCGGCGATTAGGGAGGTGATCAGGTCAACAAAGGCACGACGGGTGTATGTTGCCAACCTGAGGCAACAGAAGGCTGAGACTGCTTTCCTCGATCAGGCTTCCCAGGTGGAAAAGGTCCTTGAGGTTATTGGCCGGATCGATGGGCTGTTGCTGGATCCTAACCATAACGAGGTTGGTGACTTGTCAAAGGTTATCGCTGCTGACGTGTGGGTTGAAATGGGTTCATTGTCTCGTGATGGAGGATTTACCCACGACTCAACACTTCTTGCCAACGCGCTAGAGAGGGTGGCAGGGCACAATAATTGAAGTGGTGGTTGGCAATCGACATGCGTAATCGACGTCGTCGCGTTATCCTGTATCGGAGGTAGTGTCAGGCTGGTAGCTCAGTGATTGAAAAGTCCGAGTTCCGCAAAGGTCCAAGGAGTAGTTGTGACAATTAGGGTTGGCGTCAACGGTTTCGGGCGCATCGGTAGGAACTTTTTTCGTGCAGTTCGTGCCCAAAATGCTAATGTCGAGGTCGTCGCGGTCAATGACCTAACTTCGCCAAAGATCAACGCACAGCTTCTGAAGTACGATTCGACTCACGGTCCGCTTGGCGTGCAAGTGGTTGCCGATGATAGTTCGATCAAAGTCGGTGATCAGACTATCAAGGTGTTTGCCGAGAGAGACCCGAAGGCCTTGCCTTGGAGGGATCTTGGAGTAGATGTGGTAATCGAGGCAACTGGCCTTTTTACTGATGGGCAAAAGGCAGTAGGGCATATCGACGCCGGTGCAAAAAAGGTCATTATCTCGGCTCCAGCGACGAATGTCGATGCCACCTTCGTAGTTGGCGTAAACGAAGGCAACTACGATTCAGTTTTACACAAGATTGTTTCAAATGCGTCTTGCACGACTAACTGCTTCGTTCCGCTTATCAAAGTGGTCCAAGATGCCTTTGGTATCGAGCGAGGACTAATGACAACGGTTCACGCATATACCAATGATCAGAACCTTCTTGATCTTGCTCATAAAGATCCACGAAGGGCTCGAGCGGCGGCTTCGAACATAGTTCCTTCTACTACTGGAGCGGCGAAGGCTACCGCCTTGGTTATGCCGGAGATGAAGGGTCTTTTGGACGGCACCTCTTTGCGTGTTCCGGTCGCTGACGGATCGATAACCGACGCTACTCTAATCCTCCGTGGCACGTGGTCGAAGGACGATATAAACGAGGCTTACCAAAGGGCTGCTAGTTCGGGGCCTCTTTCTAAGGTGCTCGTATATTCCGACGAGCCGCTGGTCTCCTCGGATATCGTGGGTAACCCGGCTTCATGTATCTTTGATTCGGACCTAACGATGGTGATGGACCTTGGAAATGGCTCTACCCTTGTCAAGGTGTTCGGATGGTATGACAACGAGTGGGGTTATTCGAATCGACTTGTTGATCTAGTTAGCCTGATGGGGAAGTAGAACCTTAGTCATAATCTAGGGCTCTGAGGGGATTTAATTGTATTTGCCACAACTTAAAGACCTCGGCGACGTCCGCTCTAAGCGCGTACTCGTCAGGTCTGACTTGAATGCTCCAATGGTCGAGAGATCCGGGAGGTGGGTTGTCGCTGACGACTTTCGTATTCGATCGGCGTTGCCGACCTTTCGGTGGTTGTTAGATAGGGGGGCGGAAGTAGTTACGTGTTCGCACCTAGGGCGCCCAAAAGGATCGACAGATCCAAAATACTCGATGGCTCCTATTCGGGAACTCCTATCAACCTTGATGCCAGAGGTACAAGTGATGGAAAACCTTCGCTTCAATCCGGGCGAAGAAGCTAATTCTGAAGAATTTGCCAAAGAATTAGTCCATGGGTTCGATGTTTTCGTCGCAGACGCTTTTGGTGCTGCACATCGAAAACACGCTTCTATCGTTGGACCTCCAAAATTACTACCTTCGGTAGCTGGAAAAGTACTCGCTGAAGAGGTCGAGATGCTCGCCAAACTACTGGAGGAGCCGCGGCGCCCTTTCGTATCCGTGATGGGAGGTTCTAAGGTTTCGGATAAACTTGGCCTCCTCGCATCACTTCTAGCCAAAGTAGATACTGTCTTGGTCGGTGGAGGCATGTGCTTTACTTTTCTAGCGGCGCAAGGATTTCCGGTAGGGGAGTCGTTGGTCGAGCCGGAGATGATCGAGTCCTGCAGGGTCATGCTAGCATCCGGGAAGATTATTTTGCCAAGCGATATCGTTGGTCTGGCAGAATCGGAGGCTTTTGGCCGTTCAGGGGGAACTTCCCAACCACAGATCTTCTCTGGCGGCGTGCCCGACGGATTCAAGGGCCTCGACATCGGTCCTGATTCAGTGGAGAGATTTTCGTCAGTGTTAGCGCGAGCCAAGACAATTCTCTGGAACGGGCCCATGGGTGTTTTCGAAGATCCCAGGCTGAATAGCGGGACTTTTGCGATCGCAAAAGCCGTGGCGTCTTCGGATTCTTATTCGGTCGTTGGAGGTGGAGACAGTGCCGCGGCTATAGTCGAATGTGGACTAGAAGGTTCGGTTAGCCACCTCTCAACGGGCGGTGGAGCGAGCCTTGAATTCCTTGAAAAAGGCGATCTTCCAGGTTTAAAGGCGTTACGGGACGCTTGGCGAAGCTGAGGCTCGAGCAGTCGTTTGAGTCAAGTGGTCGGTATATCTCGGACATATTTCGGTGTCCATACACGCATTAGGAAAGTGACAAATGGTAGCAAGAAAAGGTGAGGCCCTAATTCCAAAGGTCAATCCTCGCACAGGCAGGACAAGGCTCATTGCTGCTAATTGGAAGATGAACCTAAATCACCTCGAGGCGATCCAAGTTGTCCAGAAGCTGCACTTCAAACTTCGAGCTTCGGACTACGAATTTTGTGAGATATCTATTCATCCCCCGTTTGTCGATATCAGGTCGCTTCAGTTGTTGATCGATTCGGATCGGATGAACTTTTCACTAGGTGCACAGAACTGCTACTTTGAAACTAAAGGTGCTTTTACAGGCGAAGTATCAACCCAGATGCTTGCCAAACTAGGTGTTAGAAATGTCATAGTAGGCCATTCGGAGCGTAGATCAATATTTCAAGAAGATGATGGGTTAATCGCAAAGAAGGTCAAAGCCGTATTCGATTCGCAGATGATACCAATCCTGTGTGTCGGCGAAACTGGCGATGAGAGGAATGGCGGTTTATCTGCAGAGGTACTGTCCAGGCAGGTCAGCACGGCTATCAGTGCCATAACCCCTGGAGTACTCAGTAATCTGGTGATCGCCTACGAACCAGTCTGGGCCATCGGAAGTGGAACTCCAGCTAGCGTCCAAAACGCTTCGGATGGCGCTGACATCATTAGAGGAGTCATAGAGTCGGTAAAGTCTAAAGAAGCATCTGAAGCAGTGAGAATCCTTTACGGTGGATCCGTAACGTCCGCCAATTCCAGGGACTTTTTAGAGTCGCCCTCGCTAGACGGCCTGCTTGTCGGCGGTGCGAGCCTAGACCCTGATGACTTTGCAGCGCTTATAGAGGCTTAATTTGACCAAGACGACTGTTTCTATGGCTAGTATCTTTTTGCTGGCCATGCTTAATTTTGCAAGGGGATCCTGAAGTGCTGACCATCATTCTAGTGATTATCCACGTAATAGTCTCGTTGGGACTGATTGTTTTCGTGCTCCTTCACTCAGGCAAGGGCGGGGGACTTTCCGACATGCTGGGTGGCTCGGTAGGGGCAGCGGCAGCTGGCTCAACCGTCGCCGAGAGAAACCTAGACAGGATAACCATTTTTTTGGCCGTCATCTTTGCGTTCACGAGCGTGGCGCTCGTGATTAGGTTGTGAGCCCGAAAAAGCAGACAAGTGGTCCCTTTGGAGCGCCATCCTGCTAAATTATTCCTGCTGGAGTTGAGGCGCAAGTCAGGTCGAAGTGGCGGAATAGGTAGACGCGCTAGGTTGAGGGCCTAGTGACCGCAAGGTCGTGGGGGTTCAAGTCCCCCCTTCGACACTAAAAGTTGGATAATCCGGGGGGTTGTTAGATCCGATAGTTCATCCAGGGCCGCTGTACGGCGAGTTTCGCCGCCCGTTCGCCTTGAGCTGGCCACTAGGTTTTGCCTATGGCGATGGGATCAAAACTTGCTCGGCTTGATGGCTATCCGTTTGAGGTGCGCTACAGTCAAGGGTCCTTTGTGCGAGCCTGGGTCATTGCTGATATTGCTGCTGACGCATACGTTTACTTCAATAGCCTGTTTTCGGGAGTCGAGCCCAACATCGCCGTTATCGTGGTCGACGAGGCGGATTGGCGGAGCAGACAGCCTTACGGTTTGCCATTTTTTGACAATGGCGACGATCAGATCCGTCCCGGCATCGTGGTGATGCCGGCCGGAACCGGAGACTTCTGGACCTTGATGGAGAAGGACCTTACTGAGGCTTCGCCTCTCAGCTATGCAAGATTACGCGCGACCTACCCCGACGGTGCTGGTGGCTTGGATCTGCAGCCATTTTTCGACCTTGTGTCGATCCATGAACTCGCCCACGCTTTCGAAGTGCTCGGGGACCTGAGGCTGCCGGCCTTTTGGTTGAGTGAGATTTTTGCCAACCTGGCCCTCCACGCATTCGTCGCAAAGATGCGACCTAAGAGTTTGCGCACGCTTCAGGTGCTCTCTACTGAGGGGGTGCAAAATCGGCGCCTAAGCGCTCGGATGCGCTCGGAAGGTTTCTCTACGCTAGAGCAACTCGAAGCACACTACACGGGTGGAGATGCTCCAATGAGCGCTTTGAACTACGTCTGGTATCAATATCGCTGGCAACGCCTAGCGGCAAAGATCTTTGAGGGCGAAGGTGAGGACGCCATGGTCCGCTTTTGGAATTGCTTTCATGCCACCAATCGCCCAATTGTCGGCGAGGTTTCGCCGTCGTCACTTGTTGCGCTATTAGGTTCCGAGGTAAGCAAGATATTGGGCCGAGCTATTCGAGATTGGCGATAGAGCAAGACGAAGTTATTCGACGAATCATTGCTTGATAAACACTGCAACTTATGCACCTAAAGTGCCATTTAGGGTGCGAGATCGGCCCAAGTATAAGTCAGTAGGAAATGTGAAAGTCGACCCTTCAACACCAATTCGAAGCTGTAACATCTATAGCCATAGCAGGGTATTATGTGTGCCCTTGGCCTTGGTTACCCTCGAGCCCTGGCCCCTTTGATTGGGTGCCACCCCACTCTTTGGACTGGTGCTTTTTCGGTGCTGCCTTCCACTTTAAGTCCGGTCCAGGAGTAGTCTCCTTTTAGGGCGTGGTCTAGGGATGACTTTACCGGTGGTTCCGCTTTGGGACGGAGGTGTTTTGAACCAGGGAGATAGTGGCGAAGTGTCAGCTGGGACATTGCCAGGTTCTGGGGGCAACACGAGAGACCTAATCGTAGCCGTAGTGATAACGGTGGTAGTGTCGCTTCCGACTTTCCTTGTGGGTGCCCTAGCGGTTGAGATCAGAGATAGTCTCCGACTATCGACATCAGAACTCGGCATTGCAATTTCCATCTCCTATCTAGGAGCCGCAATTTGGTCGGTTCCATCCGGAAAGCTCGCCGAGAGGATTGGTGGGATAAGGGTCCTGAGAATGGCTGCTATCGCCGGAGCAGTTCTACTAGCGCTGATAGCTCTCATTGCTTTTTCTTGGACCGAGCTAGCCCTGCTGCTCTTTCCTTGTGGGATGGTCAGTGTATCGGTAGCAACAGCATCGAATCTATTCCTATCAAAGAGGTCAGACCCGAAACACAGGGGACTTTCTTTCGGAGTCAAACAAGCGGCGGTTCCAACGGCTTCACTTTTAGGCGGCTTGGCCGTGCCAACAATTGCACTTACGGTTGGATGGCGCTATGCCTTTCTGACCGGCGCTGCGCTTGCACTTGTTGCAGCACTTTCGGTTCCTAAGCCCAGCACGACCCTCAAGCAGCGTCGGATCCAAGCAATGGGTCGCACAAGACCCCACGTGGCCATGATGCCCTTGGTGATACTCAGCATCGGTTTTGGCCTAGGAGTTATGGCAGCGTCCGGCATGGTTGCCTTTGTGACGACATCCGCAGTAGCTATCGGTATCTCAAGGCCCGGCGCCGGATTAGTAGCGGCACTCGCTGGAGCGACCGCAGTGACGGTAAGGATAATAACTGGGCTTTTGGCCGACCACAGGGAAGGTCGGCATTTCTTCGTTGTCGCAGCGATGATGGTTGTCGGGTCTGGGGGCTACCTCGTCCTGGCCTACAGTTCGCAATTCGGAACCAAATGGCTATTTGTCGTTGGTGCCGCTGTTGCCCTTGGTGCGGGTTGGGGTTGGAACGGCTTGTTTAACTTTGCCCTCGTAAGTACTCACCCGGACGCTCCGGCGACTGCTACGGGGATTACGCAGGTCGGAGGTCGCATTGGAGGGTTTATGGGGCCTTTTTTGGTCGGCTCGGTGGCTCAACACCTTTCTTATTCAGCTGCCTTTACCATGACAGGTTGCTCTGGCATTTTTGCTGCTGGGGCAATTATCCTAGGTCGGCGGCTGTTGATTAGTTCGAGGGATGTTCCGCCCACAGTGAGGGACAGCTAGGTCGGAGACGAATTGGCGTTTCTGGCTCATTGGCTGACCAGTTCGGCGCCAGCCCCCTTTTAGCAGCTATATCGTTAAAAATATATAGACACAGTTTTTACCATCGGAAGAGGTAGTCGCGTGGCGGGATCGATACTTGGAACATCAGTTAACAGGATTGAAGATCCGGATCTACTGACAGGAAACACGACATATGTAGATTCTTTGAAGGTAGATGGTCTAGCTCACGTAGTCTTTGTACGATCCATCCTTGCTCACGCAAGAATAGTTTCTATTGATACCAGGGCGGCTGAACTTTCCCCCGGGGTCATCGCCGTCTATCGGGCAGAAGACCTTGACTTGCCGTCGCACCACGCCTTTTTTTCCCTTAATGACAAGGCGATTCGCCCACCGCTTGCTAGGGGAAAGGTTCAATTCGTTGGGGATCCGATCGCGGCGATAGTAGCGAATACAAAACTGGAGGCGCTAGACGCTGCAGACCTTGTGGAAGTCGAATATGAAGCCTTGACGCCGCTTGTTGAAGCCGAGGAAGCGCTTGCTGAAGGAGCCGAGACGCTTTACGACGGGCTCGAAGGAAACTTGGCGGGTGGATTTCGTGATGTCCTGGGCGATGCTGCCCTTGAAGATGCGGATGTCGTATTCCGAGCTAGGCTGATCAACCAGCGTGTAGCTGTGGCTCCTATGGAGGGTAATGCCATTCTGTCGATACCTTCAGGCTCAGTTTCTCGACTGCCTGGTGGTCAGGACTTGGCCGACGGCCGACACGTCGTCTACCTATCTACACAGATGCCTCACGGGTTTAAGGCCATTATTTCGAAGGTATTATCTATCGAACCATCAACTATGAGGGTTATCGCGCCAAATGTGGGTGGTGCATTCGGCGGAAAGGCCGGCTCGACTGCCGAGCATAGCGTTGTAGTTGCTGCGAGCATGAAACTCAAGAGGCCGCTGAAATGGGTCGAGACCAGATCTGAAAATATGGTGGCAATGCCCCAAGGGCGGGGGCAGGTCCAATACGTCGAGATGGGCTTTTATAAAAATGGGAAGATCTCTGGCTTGAGGGCGAGGATAGTAGGTGACTCTGGAGCTTACGCCGGCTTCGGGGGAGGACTGCCCTTGGGCTCTACGCGCGCGATGGCTCAGGGAGTTTATGAGATACCGAAGATTTCATATGATGCTGCGGTAGCGGTTACGAACACAACACCCGTCGGAGCTTTTCGAGGGGCAGGTCGTCCCGAAGCAGCGGCTTTCCTAGAGCGCATGATGGATATTGCAGCCGACGGGCTTGGAATTGATCCGGCAGAGATTAGGCGGATGAACTTCATCCCGAAGGACTCTTTTCCCTACACAACCAGGATGGGTACCGTTTACGACGTAGGGGATTATGAACTTGCTCTTGACAAGGCATTGGAAATGTCCGGATATGAAGAGCTCCGCAAGGAGCAGAGTGAAAGATTGAAGAGCGGCTCAAGGAAGCTGCTTGGTATTGGGATCTCAAGCTATGTAGAGATTACTGCGGGTGGAAGCGGCTCTGAGTACGGTTCTGTGAGGATCGAACATGATGGGTCGGCGACGCTCCGGGTTGGAACCTCGTCACACGGCCAGGGGCACGCAACGTCGTTTGCAATGATCGTTTCCGAGAAACTGGGCATTCCAATGGACAAGATTAACTTGGTGCAGTCCGATACGGATTTAGTTCCACGTGGATCTGGTACCGGTGGTTCAAGATCTCTGCAGATTGGGGGCTCGGCAATAGCGGGAGCTGCCGACCTAGTCCTTGAGACCGCAAAAGAACTCGCAGCAAAACACCTGGAAGCTTCTGCTGATGATATTGTCGTTTCCGACCTTGGTGGCCTGCAGGTAGCTGGAGTTCCAACTTCAAGGATCGAGTGGACTGAGATCTATGCGATGTCTGAGCCGGGATCGG
>JAKAPB010000049.1 GCA_021823045.1 Actinomycetes bacterium
TATAAGACCTGTCCGCTGAAGTGACGGGCTTAGGCAATTGATCCGATCAGTCTCCTCCGGCGTAAGGTTGGTATGGAACGCCCATATCACAAGAGAATATACATGTCCAGAGCGCTGATCGAGGGTGGAGGTGGTCTACCCGCGTCGGTTGGAGGTTGGCCTCCTCTGGGCAGTGGTAGATGCTGGTGGCTCTCCCAAAAATGCCAACCTCATCATTGGCAGGTCAGGGGGAATTGGTAGGCGGGAACCTTCTGTCACAGAATGAATCCCTGTCGCCAATATCCGAAGACTACTAAGAAACCGGTAGTACCGGTCGGGAGATTGTCGCTGGCTTTGAGGCGAATACTTGGCTGAGAAATATAGCAGGCGTCGTCTCTGGTACCAAGTACAAACGAGAGTTACGACGACGGATAGGTCATGGAGGCCAAGACAGCACATAAATCCGTAAGGCTTGACGCTACAAAGTCCCGGCTCGTCTCGGTATCTGGGCTCAGTACAAATCTCCTCGCAATCACTTCAGCAGACGCCCTCTCCAGTAACCTAAGGGTCTTGAGCCCGAAGTTCCCCCTGGAGTCCTTCCCTGACGCGTTCTGCCTGGACTTATTCCAAAAACCCCTAACTATGGTAGGCATGTAGAAAGGCCGCCTACCGGGGATCGGGTACTATTGGAGGGTGAACTTCGGTTTAGCGGCGAATCCAAAGTAATTCTCGATGCCGCTGGGAGTTGCGCAGTGCCCTAAATCGGGATGCGTTCGCCGATCAAAGCTGATCTCGTTACAAGGATGGATAGAGCGCTTATTCTTTTAAGAAAATCCAGCGGGTGGACGCTCCACTTTAGTCATTGAAAAGAAGATCGGTGAACTCACAATCGGTGAGCCGGGTGTCCTTGTTATAGCCAGCGACAAAACGTCTAATTCGACAGCGGGAGATAATCCTCTAGATCTAAAGGTAGGGGGGGCTACCTCACTGCCGGATTTCTCCAAGGTACAAGGTCTGCAACTCGGGTTTCTAGCGTCTAGAGATAGCTGATTATCCGAATTGGACAACACAGATTCGAAGTAGTCACGTCTTGTCGTCTAGGGTGTTCCGAGGTTACGCTTCGTTCTGGGTTACCTCCGTCGGCCCCGGAAGAGGCGCCGAATTCCAGTCGCCGCACCGCCATCCCCGAGGCCGAACTCCCTTCGGAGGAGTTCATCTGGGTCTGAATTTCGTAGCTTATCCAGAAACTTGTCCAACTGAATCGGACTGGGGGCACCAGGTCGATTCAGGACGGGAAAACCGTTGCAAAACCCGATCAAAACCGGAACCGAGTCGATCTCAAAGCTTGCGGCTAGTTCGGGCTCCTGGGCAATGTCTGCCCGCAAAAAAGCTATGTCAGTGTTATTCCTAGCGGCTTGTTCATAGGTGACCTCAAAGGCACGATTCGATCCGCTCCAACGAGCCCAGAATTCTAAGACTACGAGCGGGTAGGTAGCGAGCATTTGATCAATGTCGGTATATGAGATGTCTGCGACGCCCATTCTCCCCCTCACCTAGGCCCAAAGACAGCATAGTTATCGACAGCTAAGGCAGATGGCGAATATCTCTACAGTGCCTAATATTGCCAGAGCAACTCTCGATGTGTGAGGCAAATGATGACTCAACCGATACCACGTTATCGCCAGCGGAGGCTTTGCACGACACAACAATGGTCGACGACGACGGTGCCTTGTAGCGATGTACCGTCGGTTATAGGGTCAAAGGACGCTAAAACCCTTTTCTATTCCTCTCCTTCCGGTTATCGCAGACAAAACTAGCACGGTGGCATCAAGTCCGTCCAAAAGTCGAATCGCCAATTCCAGTGAACAACGTACCGGTTGCTGCAAAACCTCAGGTATCTCCACATCGAGCACCGCTGCCATATCGACCGAATGTACCGCAAGTTCGAATGTCCTTGTAGGAAGGTAGTCGTCTAGTCGCATTTTCCCGACTGGAGTCGTCACGATGGCATCGACTTCTGCGCCAAACACTGCGGCCCTTCCCCTGTCGGCCAGGTCCATGATTGCAACTTTCGGATTGCTCCCTAGGGCCAAACCGGCGGCTCTACCTCGATCTAGCACCGCTTGTGGATCAGAAAGACCTGCTCTCGCCACTCGAAAGTAATCACTGGGACTCTTTAGCCACGGAAGAACGCCTACGTCGGATCGCAGTAGGTAGGCTTCGACTGTCGACATAGCTCGACCGGTATGCCCAAGAAGGGATCGTAGGTCCCACGCTCCAAGTGCTGGTTCTTCCCATTTTGCATCATCTATTTGGCTAACTACTGCGAGGCACCCCTCTATCGCCTCGTTAAATAGCCAACGCTCCCTCGATAACCCTTCCGAAAATACCACCTCATCCTCCTCCCGTTACAGTTACCTCATGCTCTGAACGTATCGTTTGTCAGTTAAAAACCGCAATCGACTGTTGGCAAATTCATCAAAAAAGTGATGGCCCCGCAGAAGCTGCCTGTCAGATGCATAGAACGACCTGCGGTCACTTACGCGCTTCACCTGATTGGTCACCACCCGGACTTGGCTGCAACCTCCTTCACCAAAGCCTCGATACAGCGAAAGTTATCGCATAAAGAGACTCGACGCAAAGAAATAGTGCCCTTTGATCTGGTGGAATGGCAGCTGAAAGACCGGCCAATGCCATCAACGAAAGGGTATGATTGCAGCAGTACTCTCTCTAGGTCTCAGAGGTATCTAAGTGGGCCTCGACGACAGGAATCTCGTAGCCAACGTCAGTTTTGTTCTGGTCTTCACACTTTCTTAGATCCTCGTTTTTGAACCAACGGGAGCGCAATCCCCGTCCGTAAGGGCGGGGAGGTTCACGGACCGATCCAAGCTAAGGTCTCACTTGGCACCTGCCCTTGGGAGACTTCTTTGCCATTGGCGCCTGGCTTGGGTCCGCGATGCTCCCCCATATCTTGCTACCTCGGAGCGCTCGTCTGGGAGAGATAACTTCAGCGGGTACCTTTACCGCCTCGGGGGCGATGTGAGGTAGGTCCATCTCTACTTCGGCACGACGGGCAAATGTCGCCCCGAAGACCACCCTTAGGGTACCCCGCCACGCTCCTTGGGCAAACAAGTTCGTGCGCGCTCTTGGAACTCTGAGAACGCTTCAGCCCGCCACCGGGTAGGGCACTGCAACCCGAGGGTTCTGACGCCACCTCCAGTAAAGTGCTCATGTACATTCACGAGTGTCGACCTTACGAACAAAATCGAGAGTTCTTGACCCCTCGTGTCCCTGGGTGAGTCAGAACTCGTCTTATCGAGTCGAACTCCCTCCATTGGCTCTATTCGTCGAGTTTTAGCGTATCGATCGGTTTTACAGCATTCAATATGTGGATTCAAGCTTGTGATGATAGGGGGGTTGCGACAGCGGTTAGCAAGGCCACTTCGGATTCGATACCGACGCCTAAATGGCTGGCAAAGTCGACTCCACACCTTCTGAAGCGGACTAGGCTCGCTCCCGATCGCCCTGAACAGGCTCCGGACCTGGCGGTATCTCGACTGCACTCGCAGGAGTGTGAACCTTTAGATCGTGGCGGCTACTCCCGACGATGCCGAGCAGACCCGGTCGGTCGTTTCATAGCGTCGGCGAGGCCCTTTCCCATACTGGATCTCTCCGTCGGACCTCGGTCTTTGTTGCGATTGAGTCGCCCAACCACGGTAACCGTCCCGGCCACAAGTGCCAAGAAACCGACCAATACCAACGCTGCAAAAATATAAGGCTGAGTGGACATACCCGCCATCGGCATCGGCATGACTTAGACACCTCTAGCGGGATCGTCAACACTAGATGCCAGTGCCAAAGCAATCTCGTGGCGCCTAAGCACAAATGGAACGCAAGCACAAACAAAGATCGCACCGGGCAGGGCGAGGACAATTCCCGGTGAGATAAGCGCAACAAGGGCACCCCACCCAATGCCCGCGATACCCATGGCACCCGTGGTCAACGAGAGCTGAACGCTAGCCACTCGACCCCGCATGAGATCAGTGGCTGCACCTTGGTTAGCAGAGTAGACCCCCGCCATGAAAATAGCTTGTGCCCCGCCAGCCAATGCAGCTGAAATCAAATCGATACCGAGACTGTGGGCGAGACCAAGGCTGATCAAGGGGAGTCCACTGAGCAAGCCGGAGATAATAAGGATCGGCACCGCCGGCAGTCGTCGTCCCAATGCCATCATAAAAAGTGGTCCGACTACAGATCCAAGGCCAAAGGCCGTCAACAATAGACCATATGCTCCTGCATTGCCATTGAGATTAGCAGTGGCGACGGCCGGTAATATCCCTACCGAAGCCATGGTAAGACTGCAGTGGAGTCCGACCCAAACGAGCATCGTGGCCAGCGGGGCTTGCTTGCGGATATAGCTGAATCCCTCGGCAACCTGCCCAAAAACGTGGGGGCGCTCGGTTTGCCGTTCCGGTGTAATCGCCGCATGCCGAATGTGCCAGAGCATCGCGACGCCACAAAGATAAAAGGCCATGCAGAGGAGGAATGCCTGGCTCGGCCCCCATCCAGTGAGAATGACCGTGGCTATCGCCGGACCGGTCAGCTCCGCGCCTTGCTGGGCTATTCGAGCCGTCATGCTGGCATTCAACAGTCGATCTCGGCCCACGAGATCCGGAATCATCGCCTGCCATGCTGGTCCTTGAATTGAGTTCCCGATGCCGATAGCAGCGGTAAACACGAGGAGATAGAAAAGATCAAGCTTGCCGGTCGCCGCAAAGATTGCGGCCAGCGCGCAGCTGATAGCGTTGACCAGCTGCCCACCAGCTGCCATCCGGGCCCGATTCCTTCGATCGGCGGCACTCCCAGCAAAGAGGCCGAAGAACATCGATGGGATAAGGAGGAGCAGGCTGACCATGCTCGGCCAGAAGGACGAGTGGTGACCAAGTCGATAGGCTTCCCAACCCGCCACAAGGATTACTGCGAAACGGCCAGAATTTCCGCTTAAGGCTGCGCTCCAGACCCAGCGAAAAGGAACAACTTCAAAGGCCGAGAACATCTCCTTAAGTCCACGGTTCGTGTCGCTGCTCCTCCAGTCTTGGGTAGTGCTCTTCCCCATAATTAGCTGGCTCCTAACCGCGACCGAGACACATACTTTCTATGCAAGACTAGATCCGGCGTGCACAGAATTATGCAGGCCTCAAGGGGGCTGACCACCAAAAATAGCCTTATCCCCCGTCATATGAAGGGCCCCCCGTTTGACGAACTGTCCTTTGCCCAGGTTGAGCGAGGCTTTCATTGATGCTAGAAGCGTATTTAGCCCCACGAAAGCTGATCAATCAGCTTTCGGAGACCCCACCGCTAGTCAACAAGCCGAGGGTGAGCCTTGGTCTACCCAGGGGGGAGCATGAGCCTCCTTGATTCGACCTTTTCCCTAGTTCCCATCTGCAGACCTGCGAATCAAGTGCACGTCTGAGCAACGAGCCCCAAACTCGCCAACACATGCTCTTTATCCGGCATCGTCAGCTATCGGAGAGAAAACTTCAGATTGGATTGAACGAAACGCTGTGGCGAAGCGTACTTGTCTGTAGTTGTTTCATAAGAAAGGAAACCACATTGAAGATACAACCTCCCAGTAATGCCATGAGAGTGGTCGGTTTAGGGTTCGGGCTCGGCGCGATGAGCCTATTACTCCTTCCTCAGACCGCCTTTGCCCAGTCGATTGCGAGTTCTCATCTGCTCCCCCAAATGGCAATCCGGCAGATTGGACCAACAAACGGTGGTAATGGCGATACCAATCCGTACGGGCTGGCCATCATTCCAAAGACCTTAGGCAACCTTACTGCTGGCGACATCCTCGTCACCGACTTCAATAGCTCCTCGGTTACGGGCGGCGGGACTACCATCGTGGAGGTCAACCCAATAACTGGGACATCAAAGGTATTTTTTCAAAGCTCCGCGATCACTGGACCAGTTGGCATCGCTATCAACCCATCGGCCGATATAGTTTGGGTCACCTACTACGGATCCGCTTCCAACGGTTCTTCATCGGGGTACGCAGTCATCTCCAATACCGGCACCCTTGTGGCCAACTACACCAACACTTCAAGTTCCTATGACGGTGTCCACAATCTCTTCGAGGGTGCGTGGGGAGCGGCCTTTGCACCTGGGGCCTTCTTCTGGAGTAACGCTGGCGCAGCCACTCCCAATGCTTCAGGGACTACAGGGCAGGTATGGCGACTCAATCCTAACCCAACTGCGACCACAAAGAATGGCCAGCCGATCAATGCAACCTACACGCCGCTGGCGACCAGCCTGCCAACATCTGACATGGCTGGCACCTCGTTGACACCGAGCACCGTTGCGGGGCCGCAAGGCATGGCCTATGACCCGGCTAACGGCACTCTCTACGTCACCGACGACTATAACAACGCGATCTACGCTCTGCCAAATGCGCTGAGCGCCACGGGCCCGGTAAACCCAGTCATGGTTGCCCAAGGCGGAGCGATCAACGCACCACAAGGGATTGCAATCAATCCAGTGAATCACACGCTTTTAGTTGTGAACGGTGCAGCCAACAACGATCTTGTCGAAGTCACCACTACAGGAGAAGTCGTGGCCACCCGCACACTTGACAGTGGGGCCGCCGGGGCACTGTTCGGTCTCACAACATTTTCCGTGAGCCCTGGACATTTCGGAATCTACTTTGACGACTCGAACACTTCGTCACTCAATGAACTCAGTGCTACCACCCTCAGCTATAGCGACTCCCAATCGGTACAAACGGGTGCTGCCACCGTCTCCGCTTTTGGTGCCGAATCAACCCCTCCGCTCCCACAATGAGTGGAAAGACCCACGCCACCAGTGCCGGTGGAGTGGGCTCCTGGGAGATTACCTCGAAACTAGCCGACTACGCCACTGACGGCGTCAAAAGCTACGGTAGAGCGAGCAACGTCAGGTTCGATGCTCCGGTCGTAGGTAGTCTCTCAAACCCGGATCGGAAAGGCAACTGGCTTTTAGCAGCAGATGGTGAAGTCTTCCGCTTCGATGATGCCGGTCGCTACTACAACGCCTGTGGCGATGGACTGGCCGAATTGAACGGCATTCACCCCTTGAATATGCCAATTGTGGGAATAATCAGTACGTCAGATGGTGCTGATTACTGGTTAGCCGCCAAAAACGGTGGACCGTTCAACTTCGGTGATGCGGAGATCTCTGGATCAGGCGCCAGCGAGGGAATGATCGTGGCCTCTGCAACCGGACCTCTGCTCTAGGGTCGTGATCGTTATGTTATTGAGAGGGGGGGCGATGCTCGAAGTGATACTAGAAGATCTCTTCGAGTCATTCTCCCCTCTCGTGCACGCTCAGGTGCTAGCCATAGTCGGTGATGCCGCGACCAGCGATGATCTGGTCCAGGCGACATTCCTGGCCGCCCTTGACCACAAAGACTCCCTTCTAGTCGATAAAGAGCTGTTGAAGGGTTGGTTGTTGATCGTCGCACGCAACCGCGCTATTGACCATTTACGCCGTACCAGTCGACTTGCGCAACTTGACATTAATACCCTCGACTCCAGTTACGACGAGAGTAATAATGCCCTTGATCGACTCGATATCGAGTCAGCAATCGATACTCTCTCTGACGATCATCGCCAGGTTGTCAGAGAAGTACTGGTGAATGGAACTCCACCAGTCATTCTGGCTGAAAAACTTGGAATTCCAGAGGGAACAGTACGTTCGCGACTCCATTACGCCATCAAAATCCTTCGGACAAAGCTGGATCACGTTCATGGCACACGATAGTTCACTGCACGAGCTCCTCGTCGAGTACACACTTGGGACACTAGATCACTCAGAACGGCACGAGTTCGAGGAACATCTGATCACCTGCGACGAATGTCGTCATGCGGTTGACCCCACCGCCCTGTTGGTCCTCGCCCTCGAAGCACAGAAGGCTAAAGCTGGGCTCCAACGGCCGGTACAAGCCACCCCCACCAAGGTCTCGAAATTACCGACCCCTTGGCTAATCCGAACCGGAATCCTCATTATCGGTGTTGCTGCGGGCCTCCTGTTCGGAGTATCGATCGCTCGAACCCCAGCAACATCGATCAAACCCACTTATGTCATCGAGATGGCTTCGAGCCGAACCGGAGTGGATGGGTCACTCGCCCTTTATCAGAAGCCGTGGGGGACCCAGATGAACGCTACCTTTAAGAACCTCCCCACCACGGGGAAAATCCAAATGGTCGTCGCCACCCATTCAGGACGGGTGACCACCACTTGGCTCGGCACCAATCAATCCACTATTGCGCTCGATGCCGCTGTGCCGTACGCCACTAACGCAATCGATTGGGTCGGTGTTTACGCTGATAGTGGGAGCCTGATCGACTCATGGCGGAGGTAGGGCGCCCTACCTGCTGCAGTTATCACCGGCAAAGACGGCCCTCCACCGGTTCCTGACGACCCGGTGGGACCGGATCTGCTCGCTCGCTTCCACCGTACCATAGGCGACCCCACCCCTTGATCCTCGCCGCATTCAGCGCCGAGAGCGAGAGAAGCGGCAATGAGTGCGTCGTCCACGCTGTTCTCGGAGCATCGATGGTCGCCGACCACGCAGCTTCGATCGCAGTGTGCGCACGCTCGCATCCGCTCCGTGAGTAACCGGCGACTTCACACGCGCGAACACCCTCCGATCCCCGCTGACCGCGCGCTACCTTCAGGGTCAGACAACACGTCGGGGTCCCGAGACCCTGGCCCGGTCGAGTCTCCCCTAACCTGGACGTGTGCCTCTACCCGCCCAACCGAAGGCGGG
>JAKAPB010000050.1 GCA_021823045.1 Actinomycetes bacterium
CTCTTCACCACTTGGCAGCACTGGCATGTGGTTACGCTTCTAGAAACCCCTATAAGGCCTTCTCGGAGAAGACCGCTATTCCTTGACCCCACTTTTCGATCTGAGAACCCGACACCCTGGCCGCTTGTGCAACGTATTTAGCATGGCCATTGGGTCCCAAGAAGTAGTAGTAGGATGTGTGGACTACGTCGCCGGTCGGATTTGGCTGGACAAAGATGCCGAACTCCTTCCAGACTGCCTTCAATTGGCTCGTAGAACCGGTGAAGTAATACCAGTTTTTCAGATTCGACAAACCGTGGCTCTTTGAGAACTGCCTAAGTTCGGCGGTCGATTCGTGGTACTGATTCACATTTACCGCTACGAAGGCAACATTTGACGCAGCAGAGCCGAGTTGCTTATCCGCGTCCACGAGCTCTTTGGCTACGATTGGACAGATATCAGTACACTTGGGGTCCATAAACTGAACCACGACCGACTTACCCCGAAAGGCCGCCAGCGACATCTTTTGGCCATTCTCATTAGTCAGATTGAAATTGAATTGTTGGGTTCCTCCAAACGGACTCAGACCCATTATGTTCGCCAGGCCGCTCTGCTGATTTGTAATCGTGCGATCATGGATGATCACGCCGGTGGCCACACCAGCGACGATCAAGCTTCCACCAATCACATAGCCCAAGGCGCCACCGCGGCCTTTTTTTCTAGAAGGGGTAGGCGGAATGGCCTTGATCTCGCTAACCTCGGTCGTTGTCATATATAACTCCTACAAAAATCCCCCAGATATCGCAATCTTCTAGCCAACAGAATCGAAATCGTAGAATTGATCGTCATAGGATCTTTCCGCTTTCTGCCTCTAAAACCAGCTGATTCAACTGGCTCTGAGATATCTGTCCTGCTATCTCAGCAACGACCTTCCCATCTGCGCCTATAGCGAAGGTAGTCGGAAGGCCATAAAGACCGTAAGGGCCAGACATAGCCCCACCAGAATCCGACGCTAGCGGATAGGAGACCCGGTCCTTGGTGATCAAGGTCCTGGCAGAAGACGCCGAATCATTCTCATCAATTCCAATAAAGTCGACTTTCGACGTCGTCGACTTGGCCGTCGTGGCAAAAAACGGCAGCTCGGCTTTGCATGGAGTGCACCAAGATGCGAAGAAGTTCAGCACGACCGGGTGGCCCTTAAAACTTGCGAGGGAAACAATTCTATTGCCGAATAGCGCGGGCAAAGAAAACGCCGGGGCTACCTTACCCGAAAGATTGGTAATTGCAGGTGTTGCCGGGGCGGATGCCACGGGTGTCTTGGTCGCTCCCAGCGAAACGATAACTGCGTAAACGACGAGAACGAAGGAGACGGTTACCGCCCCCATCGCTATAACCAGCTTCACCGGGGAATTCCCACCCCTTTTTAGCGCAGTGGTAAAAAGCGAGTCTCTCTCCGTGGCACGCTCGGTGGTCGAACTATGGGTGCCGGACAACGACGTCAACCCCCATTGAAACAAATAGCAGTGTGAGATAGCTAATCGAATAGGAAAACACCCTCATCGCCACCTTAGGAGATTCGCTTCTTCTCAGTTTGAGTGCGTAATAGATAAATCCGATCCCGAGCAAAAGTGCCGATGAGTCATAGATTAGCCCTAAGTGGGCAACCGGACCAAGCAACAGTGTTACTGCGGTCAGCAATAGTGAATAGGCAAGAATCTGATTGGCAGTCTTTCTAAATGTCGCGACTGCAGGGAGCATCGGCACCTTCGCCTTTGCGTAGTCATCTTTATATCTAAAGGCCAAAGCCCAGAAGTGGGGGGGAGTCCAAAGAAAAATAATAGCGAACATCATGACCGGGGCAAGGTCTAGCCGATCCGTGACCGCAGCCCAGCCAACAAGGACTGGCACCGCCCCCGCTGCTCCTCCTACGACTATGTTCGAAGAGGAGGACCGCTTGAGCCACATCGTGTAGATAAACACGTAGAAAAGAGCGGCGGAAAGGGCCAAAATAGCACTCAGCAGGTTAACCGAACTCCAGAGCATCAAGAAAGAGACCGCTTCGAGTCCAATGGCAAAAATTATCGCTGCAGAAGGTGAGACATCCCCGGTTACGAGTGGTCTATGCTGAGTCCTCTTCATCATCGCGTCGATATCGCGATCAAACCACATATTGACTGCGTTGGCTCCCCCGGCGGCTAGTGTCCCACCGAGCACCGTGTATACAATTTTAAGCAAGGAAGGTAAGCCTTGGTTTGCGACGACCATAGCTGGAACTGTCGTGATCAGCAGCAGTTCAATGATCCTCGGCTTGGTCAAAGCGACATAGGCCTTCACCGTCTTTGTGATCGAAACTGGCCTAGTTACAGTTATAACAGAGTTCATCACAGCCCTTGTGTCCTCGACCCACTTAATCGAACCGAACGGATCTAAAAAGTGGACCTACTTTCACTTTCCCTACTCTATATCGCTTCTCAAACTTAAAATAGTGGAAAAAAACATTCCCAAAATTTAACCTACTACAACAACGAACTTATTCTGACCTAATTCCCAGAGAGGTGAACAAGATGGCTATGACCGACAGAATCATGCGACTTAGGAAGAAGATTTTTGAATCCGCTCTAGATGGGATTATTCTCACTGACCTGCCATCTATCAGATACTTTACCGGCTTCACAGGCTCCTCAGCAATACTTTTTATTTCTCAAGAGCAGCTAGTAGTGACCACAGATGGCCGATATGAAACCCAGATAAAATTCGAACTAACGGACTCAGAACTGACGAATTCAGAATACCAACTGGCAATTGGGTCTTTCTCAGATCAGATCAAGGCAATCTCAAAAGCCGTACCTAGCGGCGGCCAGATTGGGTTAGATCCGAACTCAACAACTTGGGGATTTGTAAATATTATCGAAGAATCTTTAGCTCAAAAGGCACGACTCCTTGCTAAGGATAACCTCGGATCCCACCTTAGGAGAATCAAGGATGTCGGAGAGATAAGGCGGCTGGAAAAGGCGGCTCAAATAGCCGATGAAGCGCTAAGTCGGGTCTTGTCGCAGTTAAAAAGAGGGGTTTCGGAGAGAGACTTTGCACACAATCTTGAGGAGGAGATGTACCTCCTTGGTTCGTCCGAGCCGTCATTTGAAACCATCGTCGCTTCGGGCGAAAACTCCGCTATGCCCCACGCCCACCCCACCAGGCGAATATTTGAGGCCGGCGATATGGTCGTCATCGACTTCGGTGCGACCTTCGAGGGATACCATTCTGACATGACTCGCACCTTTGTGATAGGCGAGCCGACACAAGAGCAGGCTCGGGTCTATCTAGCCACCAAAGAGGCGCAAGCGCTAACTATCTCAATTGTCAGGGAGGGAGTTTTAGCTAAGGAGCCAGACCAAAAGGCACGCGACTACCTTAATTCGTTGGGTTTGGGGAAATACTTCCCTCATTCGGTAGGCCACGGAGTGGGATTGGAGATCCATGAATCTCCGATCCTCCACGGATCGAATTCGTCTCAACTAGGTGTGGGCGAGGTCATTACGATTGAGCCGGGGGTGTACATCGAAGGAAGCTTCGGAGTTCGAATAGAAGATATGGTTGTCGTCGAGGAAGAAGGTTGTCGCTTGATCACCTCGTTTGATAGCAACTGGGTAACATACTAGAGCTACCGAATATCTACTGTGTTGAAAAAGACAGCAACCCACCTGGAGATCTCGTCGGCCCGTACTCTTAGTCCAATGCACCTTTCACGCCTATTGCCACCTTTCCCGAACTAGGACCGCCCTAAAGTGGCTAGAATCTTCGATGCGCAATTTTCGGTGCGCAATAAGTTCGGAGAATCATTCGTGGCTGTCTCAACCTCAACCAGCGACTTCAAAAACGGTATGACGCTAGTCCTGCCAGATGGGCTCTTCAGCATTGTCGAGTTTCAACATGTCAAGCCCGGCAAAGGCGGAGCTTTCGTACGTACGAAACTCAAAAACCTCAAATCCGGTGCGGTCATTGAAAGAACCTACCGTGCCGATGAAAAGTTAGATCAGGCAATAATCGACAAGAGCGATATGCAGTTCCTCTACCGCGATGGCTCTCAAGTGGTCTTCATGGATACCAACACATACGACCAGATCCAAGTCGAGGAGACTGTCCTCGGAAATGCGGTGAACTTTCTCAAAGAGGGTGACATCGCAACGCTAAGCACATACGAGGGATCGGTGGTAACGACCGAACTTCCGGCGGCGGTTGAACTTACTGTGGTTGAGACCGAGCCCGGAATTCAAGGTGATCGGGTATCTGGAGCGAGAAAGCCCGCCACGCTTGAAACGGGTATCGTAGTTCAGGTTCCACTCTTTGTGAACATAGGCGAGAAGATTAAAGTGGACACCAGGTCGGGCGAATACCTGACCCGTGCCTAAGTCCATATTCGATGCCCAAGAGTAAAAAATCATTCAGAGAACGCACCCTTTCACTACTCTATGAAGCAGAGATCAAAGGCGTACAACCCAGCCAGATCATCAAAGAGACCGAAGTCCAAGAGGATCACTTCGTGACATCTCGGCTCATAGCGGTTGAATTACGCCGAGCACAGATCGATGAGTTAATTGGATCACACTCCTTGGAATGGGAACTCGACAGGATGCCGCTGATCGACTTGTGCCTGCTGAGAATCGCTGTTTCCGAACTGCTCGAGGATAAACATCCGACAAAGGCGATCATCATATCTGAGGCGGTCGAACTCGCCAAAAACTTCTCTACCGACTCGTCATCAAAGTTCGTAAATGGCGTACTTTCTGCGATCTCGAGCGACTTAGAAAAAGAAACAGAGAACGGCTGAGGTCATGTCCCGACCCCAATCGCAATGAGCGATGCAATTAACTGGGCGGGGTAGCCTTTGGTTAATTTTCGAGTCACCGCAACGAAGTTGGAAGTTGATAAATACCGTCGAGTCTTATCGGCGCTAAGTTCATCTTGAGCTGCTCAGCGGCAGACTGTATCGTTGAGTTCGTCTCTGCGATCAGCTTCTGCATAGTTTGGAATCTACTGCGAATGTCGGTTATAGCCCCGAGGTCGTTTCGGTTGCTCAGCAACGTCTGAACATCTTTGATCATCTGCGCGGCATTTGGGTCCGCCCAGGTAGCCGCATCGTTGGTAGCAAATTCAAGGCCGAAATGGGCCAAGGTATTCGGAGGCGCCATAGTAGCAAGGTCATAAATATCAGAATTTCCAGCGATGGTACAGACCGGCTCATCATTAGTCATGATCTGATTAGCAACTGACACTTCGGTCGAGGAGCCGCCTACGATTCCGGAATAAGCAGCGAGGGAGTCGGAAAGTCCGGCATTGCAGCCGGCAAGATATGTAGCAACCGAATTCTGGAACGTTCGTAGATCACCTTGACGATCGGCCAAAGTAACGTGACTCGGGAGATCCACCAGCACCACAAGACCAACCATTACCACTACGGCAATCGCAACCCAACGACCTTTTTTACGATCAAATGCCAGCTTCTCCCTAGGGGATCTAAATATTCCATCAGGTCCTAATGACAATCTTCAACTCTCTCCCTCATCGAAAGATACCTCGATGGTCAAATCGAGCCAACCGAACCTTACCAACCAACTGCAATCGTTATGCCTCCCGAAATTAAACATGCTTATAAAGCTAGACAAGTCAAGTCCCCTCGGATTCCAAAGCACACGATCGATTTTTGATCAATAGGCCCTTGAGCAGCACCTTTCCCACACATGATCCAGGACATTTGGATTCCACGGGGTAAATAGCCCGTGAACTGTCATAGCTTTATAAGCATGAAATTAAATGAACCAGACTTTCGCAAACATCGCTAATAGCAGTTCCACTAAATTCGCCACCGTTAAAAGAGGCACCAATCAGAGCCGTTGTAGCGCAGATATAACGCCGCTCCAACGAGAACATGGACAAGATTACCACTTTCAAGCGTCCTAGCTGGACTACAACCTATCGTAGAAGTCATGACAATCCCCGATCAACCAGGCAGTAACCCCTCTGCTCGTGCGGATGGCGAGAGTGCTAAGGGGCCGATGCCAAAACGGACCTGACCACCTCTGGATCAACGTCTGAGACAACCTCGAGTCCATCCTTTCCGTCGAGGACAAATGTCAAGCCCGACTTCACCTTCTTATCCCTCAACATCACATCTACCAGTTCGTCCCTACGTACCCAGGCTGGAATCTCAGGGACAAGACCGTAGGAGGTAACTACATATCGATGAAATTCGACCTCTTGCGCACCTATCCTCCCTAACTTTTCCGCTAAGAGTGCAGCAAATACGAGCCCAACTCCGACAGCCTGTCCATGTTTAATCTGAGGCGACCCTGGCTCGAAGGCCTGTGCTTCAATCGCGTGCGCGAGGGTATGTCCATAGTTCAGAAGCGCCCTCTTCGCACCTTCGCGCTCGTCTTGAGAGACAAATGATGCCTTGATCGAGACGCAAGCGGCGATCTGGGAGACCAGCGGCAGTTCTATCAGCCCTGCGGCGCCCAAGAAGGCGTACTTAGCCATCTCACCCCGTCCACAATACAACTCCTCCTCTGGCAAGGTTAAAAGGTGGTCTGTATCGCAAATTACCGCCACCGGCTGATGGAATGTCCCGATCAGATTCTTACCCTCTGGAATATTTATCGCCGTCTTACCGCCAATAGCTGCGTCAACCATGGCCAAAAGCGATGTCGCAACGTTGATAACCCTTATTCCGCGGTGATATATCGACGCCGCAAACCCAGCTAAGTCCGAAACCACCCCACCGCCGATTGCGACCACAACATCTGCCCTGGTCATCGAGAACTCGACAAACCCCCTTACAAGCCACTCAAGCCAGATGAAGTTTTTTGCCTCTTCGCTATTTGGGACGTTAAATACCTTTATCTGACGATCTCCAAGATCGGGCAGAATGCCGATATTTTCCTGGGTTACCACGGCGATCCTCTTGGCCTCTTGTGGCAGCAGATTTATCAGGTTGCTAAACGATCCGGGCCCGATAATTACCGGATAGCTTCTGTCGCCAAGGTCGACTTCAACCCTGCATTGCAACTTATCGTTTACTGCCATGACCAACTATTTCCATGTAATCTCCAACTCGTCCGGGTATGCGAATCTAGCGGAATACAGCCAACACTCGACCAACCACACAACCCAATTGCCCGATCTAAAAGAGCGACTATTTAGAACGCGCAAGTCTCTTTGTTACTACTCAAAGTAACTTGAGCTACGATCAAAACAGGCCAAAGACCAGACGAACGCTTTCGAATCGACCGCCTAGCGGGCGGCAGAAGGAACCTCGTGAATGTGTTGTTTGAAGGACTCAAAGTTCCGAACTAGCTCGGCTACTGAATCTCCACCGAACTTGCGGATCGACTCCGACGCTAAAACTATCGCTAACATCGACTCGGCAACTACCCCCATCGCAGGCACAGCGGTCACGTCGGTTCTTTCCTTGAACGATACGACCGACTCTTTACTTTTGGTATCGACCGTCGCCAGAGTAGGTCGATTCAAAGATGCCAGCGGCTTCATCCAGGCCGTAGCGGTAAGTGGCGCACCAGTGGTCATCCCGCCCTCTATACCTCCCGCCCGGTCGGTCGTCCTGAAATACTCCCCAGACTCTGAATTCCAGTAGATGGCATCATGAGCCTCAGATCCCCTTTTATAAGAAACCTCGAGGCCGTCCCCAATCGCTACTGCTTTGATCGCCTGGATGCTCATCAGCGCTTGTGCGATCATTCCGTCGATCCTACGGTCCCAGTGGACGTGGCTACCTAATCCAATCGGCACCCCATGAGCGATTACTTCACAGGCTCCACCGAGCGAATCACCAACTTTGGCTGCAGCTTTGATCTCAGCGACCATGCGCTCTTCAACTTCCGGAGAAATGCAGCGCACTGAGGAGTCGTCTATCCGTGCGAGGTCGCGAGCCCTCGGCAGCTCGATATTACGATCCAGCTCAACCGATCCAAGCTGGGTCACGTGAGAGAGAATCTCAACGCCGATATGCACCAAGAGCGCCTTGGCAAGGCTACCGGCGACGACTCGAGCAGCGGTCTCTCTCGCCGATGCACGTTCGAGAACGTCCCTCGCGTCTTCAAAGCCATACTTGAGCATTCCCGTCAGATCCGCGTGACCCGGCCTCGGTTGGGTAAGGACCTTCGAAGGCGTTCCCGGGTGCGGAGACATCTCGTCTTCCCACTTCTTCTCCCACTCCGAGTTAGCTATCTCGACGGCAATAGGCGAACCCAAGGTCCTGCCGTGTCGAATACCCGAAAGAAGTGTGATGGCGTCCGCCTCGAATCGCATCCTCGGGCCACGTCCGTAGCCGAGTCTGCGTCGAGCTAATTCACCTTGGATCTCGGCCTCGGTGACGACAAGGCCTGCAGGAAGACCTTCTACGATGACCACGAGACCCTTGCCGTGTGACTCGCCGGCCGTAAGAAATCTGAGCATGCAAAGAGCCTAACCAAGCAGAGTACAGAAACCACTTCTGGGATTCGTAAAATCGTTCTGAAGCGCTAAAGGTGACCCTCCAGACCTACCGAGATAATCTTACGTTTCAACCAACTAGCGACGTATTACCAACTCCACTCGAGCTTGAGCGCCCGACCGATATAGACACCACCGAAGGACGTCACATTATGTCTATTGACGAGCTACAATCCATCCCGATGACAGCGCAGACAAACCTCTCGCACCACAGGGATTTCCG
>JAKAPB010000051.1 GCA_021823045.1 Actinomycetes bacterium
CATTCTCCGCGAAATTCACATCAGCGTTGGCGCTATGTCCGCAGACTTGGCGACACAAAGCCCCTTGGTGCCTGTGATTCTCCTCTACCGTATCTCCACAGATCTAACACATCCGGCCCGCTTTTCCCTGGGTTGACAACGTGACTTTCGACGCGGTGGTAGTTCATTTGTCAATAGGGCTTTGTTCGGGCAGTCCCGGAGGCTTGCTGGAGATTTCTCGGATTAGTCCGACCCTTCTCGCGAACATTGCAAGCTCTGGTCTCCAATGGTCCCTTTAGCTGCGTTTTTTCAATTGACGATGGAGGAATGGGTGGAACATGAAATCGGCACGGTGCAGCCCCATGGGAGTGATCAAAAAGCTCGCTGTAGGTGACAAGCGGCTATGGCGTTGGTGCTACTGTCGCCAAGGCAGCCCATAATTTGGCCATCACCAAAACTACCCGGTACCGCCGAAAGCACCGGTATGACGCCACGAAAGACAGTTCCCACCGCCACAGTTCGCTCACCCTGATCTGCCGGGGACGGCTCGCTATCGCCAATCGCTCACCGCCCGATCAGCAGTGGTAAAGCCAGCTATGTCGAGCTTTAGAGCAACTTCTAACTCTGCCAACTAGAATCGAAAAGTGTCACGCCTTCACATCCACCAGCACAACGCGCCCCGTAGGGTCCCGCCGCTCGGAGATATCGAGCACTTTTCTAAACTCGTCCATCCGGTGCGACAACCTTGAGGCCAACTCAGAAGTCCTCCTGACAAGCTCGTTCGCCTCCCCTCTGGCATTTCTGGGCATCCCATCCAGCGACCCTGTCGGGACAAAGTCGCCGGGCCACCTTGCTTTTCCATCGATTGCTAGCTCTACTAGGTCAAGATGGTGCGCGTAGTCGTCCAACACCTCACGCCACGCCACTAAATGCTCCTCGTGCGACCATTGCCTTTTCAGCCGCCTGGTGCCATGCTTCCCCCAGGGGACGAAGCACACTCTCCGCTTTTTCCAATGGTTCAAGGCTCTTTGAGGTGTTCGCCTTCACCAACTCGAGAAAGGCAAACCCGTAGAGCTGCTTGACCTCCTCGCCACCGGGCCAGATGTCAGTCCGCATACTATTCCTCAGAACTTGGAGGATCTCTTGCCCATGGATGAGTGCAACATGAGCAGCTTCTATCTCGTTGTTGACAATCGCATCTCTTGCCCGATCCAGATCGACCAAAAGGCGATCATAGAGCATTAGGAACCGGGCTTCCGGTGATGCTGTCAGTATCTGCTCCTCTAAAAAGCGGTTGGTTCCGTTCACTTCAAGTCCCTATGGTAGATTCTTGATCTGGCTTGCGAGCCAGCTTCCCTGGTTGACGAGACCACTCATCTGGGTCTCCATGGTCGAAAACTCCTGCTGTAGCATCTTTTGCTCATTTAAGAGCATCGGCGTATAGCTGTTGTACTGTTGCTGTAGGTTTGAAATCTGCGAATTGAGATTCTGGATCGTGTCGGTCAGGGTACCAGACGTCGGAGAAGCCGCTCCATTTGCCTGAAACGCCATCCCGCCAGCAATCCCTGGTTGATAGTTGAAAGATCCGATGTCGGTTGCGCTAGTAATCCCTGTAGCAGTGACATTTAGTGAAAGTCCCGCCAGGGTAGGGTCGGCGTATGGAGCCGTCAAAGTCTGTCCGCTTCCCGTCGCAGCTATGCCGTTTATCGTACCTGCTACGTCGATACCCGTGAAGCTCTGCGGAGTATTTGCGGTAGTGGCTAAGCCCGTTTGCCCACTGCCTACCGCCGTTGATGTTACGGAAAAGTTGGCGGCCGACCCATATGTGCCTGAAGTCAGAGATAGCTGACTTCCTCCCGATACGCTTAGGTCTTGTGCACCTACGCCAATTCCAGCGGTGGAGAGGGCCGTATTGAGACCTGCTGCGATACTAGAAAACGACTCTCCAGCGCTAGCTGCATAAGAAGCGCTCAGCGAGCCCGAGGAAACTGTTATGGTTTCTGCATTTGTGATCGTACCGGTAGAGGAGACGAGGCCAAGGTCGTTGGCTTGTGTTGCGCTTTGAGTTATAACCACCGGATAGCTCCCCGGTTGGGTTCCGTCACCAGCAGATACCAGGCTAGCGGTTCCACTGTAGGTCGAAGATGAAGGAGAAAGCGATCCACCCTGGGTAAAGAGGTTGGTAACCGCCGTCGGATTAGCCTGGTACGCAGCCAAAAAAGTCGACTGGTCGAAGGTAATCTGCCCAGCGCTAGTCAGATTCAAACCAACCGTCGAAGCGTTCGTTGCGCCAAAGCTAGAGCCGACACCGGCTATGACTCCTTCTATCTGAGTCGTAATAGCATTCAAGTTGGGATCACCCATCAACGGCCCGGCGGTCTTGGTGGTAGTGTTGTATCCTGCGTAGGTATTGATATCCGTGAGGGCCTTGTTCGCTGCGGTCACCATGTTCTGGACTAGGCCGGCCATGGTATTGCCATCGGGAGCGACGGTGATGGTGACCGGGGAAGATCCACTGGCTTGAGCGGATAGCAGGTTGATCGACACTCCGGGCATTACCCCGGTCAGGGTATTGCTGGAGGAGTTGACCAGGTAACCACCCGTACCGCCCACTTGGATCTGCGCGTCTTGAGGGTTAGTTATGGTGTTCATCGTTCCGATAGAGGACGAAAGATTCGAGCTATCAAGAAGAATCGCACCCGCAGTACCCGTGGCCTGCGAAGATAGCTGCAAGAGGTAGGATCCGGTTCCCGTTTGTACCGCTGATGCGCTAATTCCGACCCCAGCATTGTTGATGGCCGAAACGACGGATGAGAGGCTACCTCCTCCGGTAGAGATCTCGTTAGCGGTAAATGTACCACTGCTCAAGCCGGTCTGGCCTATGCCTAAGGTCACCGACGAAGAACTCGGACCAGCTACGGTGACGGTAGAACCAGCCTGGACATTATTCACAGCGACCGCGGTACCGCCATCCAGTGTGATTGATCCGGCGGTGCCGACCGACGCTGCGGTCTGAGCGGAAAGCCCTAAGGTCGCAAGGGCGGTCCCGCCGGTAATTTGCAACGAAGATCCCGTGCCGAGCAATGAAGTGTTCAGCTGCAGCTGTCCAGAGTCATTAAAGGAAGCCTGCAGTGTCTGAGTTCCACCCGAAACAGAAGCCGCCTGTATCGCGGCAGCCAACTGAGACTGAGTGTAGCTCCCCGATGCGATCGTAACAGTTTGCAGTGCACCGTTGACGTAGGCGGTGATCGTATCGTTTGCGGAAGTTATGCTCGTTGTCCCGGACAAAGTCGTTGTGCCGGTTTCGCTTCCTCCACTGAGACCACTGGAAATGTCTACCGTGTGAGAACCGCTGGCGAGGCCGCTGCCGGCCAAAGAAGTAACTCCATATTGCTGGGCCCCTACCGACATGAGCAGGGGGCCATTGGCAACAACTGAGGAAGTCGAACTCACGGTATTCGACGAAGCCATGACCTCGGCCTGAGCTAGCTGGTTGACATTGAAGACCAGTGTCCCTTGTTGGGCTCCACTACCAGTTGTCGCAGTTGCCACGGCAGAATTCGAAGATGTCGCCGTCGTCGCATTCCACAAATAAGGCTGCGATATCGCGTCAGCCGCAGTCTGCAGACTAGTCAAATCCGCTGAAAGCGTCTGATAGTCGTTCAAATTTGCATTGATCTGATTTGCTTGGTTCTGTATATTGACCTGAGGAAGCTCGTAAGCGTACATGAGCGCTTGGATCATGGCCTGTGTATTCGTGCCAGATATCACACCGTTGAAACTCAGAGCAGGACCAGAGCTCCCGCTAGGAGAGACGTTCAAGCTTGAAAAAGCCGAATTCGTACTACTGGTTCCACTTGTCGATGAAATTGTCATAAACTTCGCTCCTTATAAGTAGAGCAAGCCTCGTCTTTACGCCAGCACCTCAGAACTACCTAAGAGGCCGACGCCTTTTTGAAGGCGCCGACCTCGGTAAATACTTGGTATCCGACTAAGGAATGAGCTTCAGGATTAGAGATGGCAGCTGCTGGGCCTGACCGAGCATCGCAACACCCGCCTGCATCAGAACTTGCTGGCTCGAGTAGGCGGTCATAGCCTGCGCCATGTTAGCGTCCACCAACGTAGAGTAAGCGGACTGAACGTTCTGCTGGCTAATAGTGTCATTGCTGATAACCGCTTGGATCTGGTTCTGAACAGCCGCAACTTGGGCTTCTGCTGAAGACACATAGGTGATCGCAGCTTGAACCGCACTCATTGCCGCTTGCGCCGACGCCGCAGTGCTTCCAATACTTACACTCGAAGAGGCAACTCCCATGGCTCCCGTGCTAGTCCCAGCGATAGTGACCGTTACCTGGTCGACAGTGCTGGAGTAGGCTCCAATCTGGAATGTCCCGGTGTAGGTACCGTTCAACAGAGAAGTCGTACCGAACGAAGTGCTGCTTGCGATCTGATCAAGCTGACTCTGCAACTGCGAGAACTCTGCCTGAACCGCAGTATATGAGCTAGAGCTCATTGCGCCGGAGTTAGCTGCCTGAGTCGCCAACTGGTTCATTCTCTGAAGAATGGACACCTGCTGGTTCATTGCACCTTCTGCAATTTGCAGAACCGAAACGCCATTCTGGCCATTTTGTATAGCCTGGCCGAGCCCTAGGGACTCAACATTCAGACCCTGCGAAATAACGTAACCCGAGGCATCCTGGGCCGCAGTCTGAATCTGTAAACCTGACGAGAGTTCTGCAACCGTAGAGTTCATCTGGTTACTGGTGGCGTTCAGGTTGTTATAGGCGTTGATAGCCGACAAGTTGGTATTAACCGACATCGTCATTTTAAATTTTCCTCCTTGACTTTGACGTCACCAATCCGTTGGGACGACACCTCGGGTGACCTCAGGAAAGTCCCTCAGCCCTACCCTTAGTACCGTATCCATCGGCACACTGTTTATAGTCCTTTAGAGAAAATCCCAAAAAACTTCAAATCTTGCAAAACTCTCCACTTTTGACCTTCTGGACTGGCAATCCAACTAAATCCCAACAGGTCTACAGTTAGAGTCATCCTGGTTATTTCGGCAAGAAACCACTTATGCTTGAGCGATCGTTGAGGGTTGTTGAACTGGCATCAACTCAACTTCCGAATGAACTCAGCGACACCAAATCGGCTAGAGGCTCGGGGCGAGAGGGGACGGGGCAACAAGGGACGGGGCGTACACCGATACCGCTTCGATCAGCTCCTTAGACTTGCTCTTGCCCAAAACAGACATACAGATTTCACGAGCTCGCAGGTCCGCAAAAGCTCCATAGGCAATGGCCGCACAAACTGCACGATCCAGTTGGTCTACCGACTCATCCTCCGCCTTAGCCAGCAGCGGGCAAAATTGACCATAACCGGCCATCCGGAGCCTCGCTCCCCACTCAAGCATTCGCTCTAGACCCAGTCCTAGGGCCACCTTTGACGCTGTTGCCAAAAGAACCACCGAAGAGTCACCCACCATGTAGATCTGCTCTAGTATCGAGTCAGCCACTTCTGCGCTCAATTGTAAGAGTTGGGCATAAAACATCTCTTGGGTCATGTTTGCGACAGACTTCGCTAGCCGAGACAGCGGGATCCCGGCCTCGTTCATTAGCTCGACCAACCTGCCAAGATGGACCTCGAGCACCCCATCTCTTTCGAGAAAACCGAGCAGCATCTCGACGGCTTCAACTTGTCGTCCAAGTGCGCCAAGACACTCTGCCATTTCAGGCACATAGTGGTCGAAGGCTATCTCTAATCCGTCATCGCTGATTTCTGAATCAGGCAAAGCCTGGAATAAAGCGAGAGCTTCTGAATATCGCCCCTGCAAAAGTCGAATGCGCGCCCGAAATGACATCGGGCGGCTCATAAAATTCGATCTCTCCTCGAACTTCTCTAGCCACTCTTCAGCAAGTTCAGGATTCTTCTCCAGGATTAGCGAATCGACGATAACCGAGTAGGCGGTCGCCACTATCCACCGTTTATCGTCCTCATTACTCCCAGAAGCGTCTATTTTCTCTATAATGTCGAGTGCGGTTTCTCGCGCTTTTCGAATTTCTCCCACAAACATGTAAGTGCGCGCTTGTTGCGTAAGTGCTTCGAGACTAGAAACAACGTCAAAATTCTTCTCTGCTAAACCTCTATTACGAGCCGTTTTAGTTTTCTTGGCCATCACTTCGTTCAGATAGCCGAGGTGATCGATTATTAGCTCGCTAAAGCCGCTGGACAATAGGTCCTCAAGGAGGAGATCTATTTTTGCTCTCCTCCTGACTCTCTCGTGTAGCGCACCATAAAAGGAACCTTCAGTTCTAAGAAAGATCCTCATAGCTACGTGGCTCATTGCGTGAGCTAAGCCGTTTCCGAAGTGGTTTCGAATTCTGATCTGCCTGCATTCAGAGTTGGAGTAGCTTAAGACCGGATCAGCAAGCTTTCTCCGCACCTTTTGAGGGTCCCCAAAGGTTCTTTCATCGGCGTCAACCCACAGTATCCATCTACCTTTACAATGCGCCAACGACCTATTCCTAGCGGCTCCGAAGTCATCATCCCAGTAGCCGCGCACAACTCTTGCCCCACAACTCTCTGCAATCTCGATAGTCGAGTCATCACTCCCTGTGTCGTAGACCACTATTTCGTCCACAAAACCTGCGAGGCTCTTGAGACATTCTTCCAGGTACTTTTCTTCATTTTTTACGATCAGACACCCGCTCACTAACGGATATTCGTCGCTGGATGGAATGCGGTCTAAATAAGGCTGGGCCGACATGAACTTACTGTAGGAGTTAACCAAAGACCCATGTGAAATATATATCCCACCGCCGGCTGATGCCCAAGCGAAGAGCCGACCAAAGATAACTTCAAATCCCTCGCCATCAAAAGAATCGTTACCAATTACTTCGAGTTCATTCAGTAAATCGGCGCTGCGGACGGCCAGAGTTAGGTTGGAGGCTACGGCTTCAAGAGTCACATAGCCGTGATATTCTTCTGCCCAACTCCTGGCAAATTGATGCCTCCCGCCCTTTGACAGTGCTGCTGAGGCATCAGAAATTGGCACGGTCTGAGGACCAGTACAAAAAGCCGACCTTGGTATGGCGACTGAGTTTTCCGGCAAGCGGTCAAAAGCACCAACGAGTTCGGATAGCCAGGTGCCGTGTCCGGCGACACCTGGGGCCATAAAAACTACAAAGCCTTTCTGGCGATCTATTACGAGATCCCTAAGCTGACCAAAAAGGTCCTCACTCTGCGGAACCAGGACGAATGCATCTGCTTGGGTCGGCTCAAGTCCACCACAATTAATAACCACAGTCTCGTCACTGGGCGACAGAGAACCCTTAAGCTCGCCCATCACCCGCTTCAGCTGCGGACGGTCATTTGAAAAAATGACCACTAGCGACGAACCGCCATCAACACCATTCGCCACGATTAGACCAGTCCTAACTCTTCCGGCTAAAATCTACTGCAAAAGGATTGCCACAAATTTACCACCGCCATAACCACCGGCAACGGTGATCTCGGTATCAATTCTGCTCTCCTCATCCCCGACTCCAAAGTGATCAGCAATGCCACCGGGTAGGTCATCGGGGTAGATGTAGGCCCCGCCGAGCTTCGCCCTCTTAGCGTTCTTGTGTCGGTCGTTGAAAAGCACAGTCAGCACATTTAGCACCTCTGAGAAGTTCTCAAAGTAGTTCGACGGTATCTCTTTTTCTTCATTTGCGTCTTCGACCCCACCCACCGGAACCATCGAGAGGGCGGCACCTGCCCCATTAGCGAGCTTATAATCGGCATACACCAGCACTGCATCCGCGCCGTCACCGTCCACATAGACACCAGCTACACCAAGATCCGACGGAACTCCAATTGAAAGAGACCTCTTAACAACGACCTGTCTCCCCAAAAGCGTCTTATACATATTCTCTACCGCGTCCAAGGACGGCAATAAGAAGTTACGATCCGCCATACAAGCTACCCACCATTCCCTCGCTAAACAGGCGACTTATGCCTAAGGGCAATTAAATGGACAGGATAGTCACCGAAGGAAACGACTGAGCAGGTGCGCTCTTGGAGTGCGGTGGGATGCACGGTACCATTGAAAAAAACTGGAAGCCCGAGCTTTAGCGTCGAATCAAACTCGACCATCCTCCTCTTGACTCCACCGCCTATCATATTTGCGAGCTCATTCATAGCATCGGCGATGAAGTCCTGGGAGACCTCTTCGTCCTCTTCCATGAAGAGCATCCGCTTTACCAGACCTTCGCAATGCTCCCAGCGTGCTGCGAATCCAAACTCGTAGCTGTATTCCCCTCCAACTAGTGCCACATAGGACCCTGGTAGATCTCTGGGAAGGGGGAAAGTCGCCTCAGCGACGCTAATTGGCTCATACCCTAGGCTCGTCTGTGCGAGTTCGTCAGCCGCTTCAATCAGCGACGTCTTCCAAAATGCCATTCCGAGTGTCTGCATCCCTAAACTCCCGCCGCCTCAAGAGTGTCCCTAAATGTTTCTGCTGTAAAAGGCTTCGATATCAAGAAATTCGCTCCACCGTTCCGGGCGGTCGCCATCATGTCCGGTGTGCTTTCGGAAGTGACAAACCCGAAGGGAATCTTGCAGCCCTTGCCTCTAAGCTCCACCAGAAAGGTATAGCCATCCA
>JAKAPB010000052.1 GCA_021823045.1 Actinomycetes bacterium
CAGAGCGACTTCTTTGCGATTAATAAGGTCCGCCAGGCCACCCATATCACTTAGTAACGGGAGCCTGCTCCGCCTCGATTGTGCTCCGGCCTCCCTCACTACACGAATTAGTCGATCCATTGACGGTAGTTTTCCACCTCGCCTGTCGAAGGTTTCACTCAAAAGATGAATCTCATCAACCCCAACTTCGCACATCTTCTGCAAGGCCCAACTCAATCGATCGAGTTTCGGCATGAATAGCGCAACGCCAACTGGATACTTGGGTAACGGGTCGAGAGTGATCTCGCTTTGGCGCTCTAAAGATAGCCCACCGTTGCGAGTCCTAGATACCTTGGAAGCAACGAACTCTGCCCAGGATCCTTTCCCGTCGGACAAAACCAGTGTTTCGCCTTGCGAAATGCGCTTGACCTTCACCAAATGGTGGAGATCGTCCAGAGATATATACGGATCCGAGACGTCATCGACATAGGACCAAGTCGCTGTTTTCAAAAGGGACTCCTTATGGAAATCGCCCTACCGCTACAAAGGGCTAGATTACTCTCGGTTCGGCCAAGGTTCGAAGATAGTACGGTGACCCTTTTAGCCTAAGTTGAAAACTCGACAACCCGAAATGCGAGAAATCGGCTACTTCCAGGCCGATTTTAGTTTGGAAAAGATGCCCTGATCCACCGGTTCCGAAATGTTCTCACCTCGTATTTCAGCGAGCCTTCGAAGCAGTCCAATCTCCTCGTCGTTCAGCTCATTCGGCGTCACGACGACGATCTTCACAATCAGATCGCCACGTCGTCTACCTTGGAGCTGGGGCACGCCTTTGTTCTTCAGGACAATTTCGGTACCACTTTGGGTCCCCGGGCTGACCGAAAGGGTCTCTTGGCCATCCAGGGTGGTAAAAAGAATCGAGGTACCTAGCGACGCCTGCGCTATAGAGACCGTCTGCTGTGCTCTTATGTTGATTCCGTCCCTGGTAAAACGATCGGACTTAGAGACGGCCACCCGTACATAGAGATCCCCCGGAAGTCCACTGTGAGCGGCAGCTGGCCCTTTGCCTGGGAGTCTAAGAGTAGTACCTTCATCGACTCCTTGCGGGACGTCTATAACGTAGGATCTATCCTCAACGGTTATTCCTTCTCCTCGACAGGTCCTACAGGGCTGGGTTATAATCTTGCCTTCTCCTCGGCATTTGTCACAAGGAACCGTTGTCACAACCCTGCCCAGGAAACTCTGCTGGACCCTTCTGACTTGGCCAGCCCCCTTGCACGTAGCACAGGTTTGAACACTGGTCCCAGGCTGCGCTCCAGAACCGGCACAGCTACCACACACGACAGGCAGTCGAACTGTTACCTCCTTCTGGACCCCAAACACTGCCTCTTCAAAAGTAAGAACAACGGTAACTTCAGCGTTCCCGCCGCGCCTCGGCCCCTGCTGGCCAAACGGGCTGTTCCCGAAGGCCTGACCAAAGAAGGTCTCGAAGATATCGCCAAAACCCGCGCCGAACATATCCTGTGCGGAACCTTGTGCCATGCGGGGGTCGTCAGAGCCGTAGGTGTCGTAGATGCGTCTCTTCTCGGGATCCCGAAGGGTTTCATATGCCCGAGTCACCTCTTTGAAACGCTCTTCAGAGTCCTTGTCACCGCCCGTAATGTCGGGATGGTGCTCACGAGCTAGGCGCCTATAAGCCTTCTTTATTTCATCTTCGGTAGCGCTACGCGAAACGCCCAACAACTCGTAAAAATCAGCCAAACTTATCCCTCACTAAGGTATCGACCTAGTTTTTCACCAACCAAGCTCACAGTGGAAAGTGCAAGCGGATAGTCCATTCTGGTAGGTCCAAGTATTCCTATAGAACCAGCTCGCTTGCCATCTACTTCAAAAGGAGCGACTACCAAAGCGCAATCAGACAACGATTCCACCCCAGTTTCATTTCCAATCGATACGTTCTGCTTCTTTGAGATCATAGACCGCACGAGCGAGACTACTAGGTACTCATGCTCCAAGGCCTGCAAAACCTTCGAGACCTTATCCACTGCGTCAAACGAAACTGCCACTTTCGAAGTGGCATTTACCCATAAGTCCTCGTGTGGTTCTTGAAGATTTTGGACCAATGCTCCAAGAGCCAGCCTAACAAGCTCGTCAACCTTTGGGTCACCACTCGCACCCTGGTCATCTTGCATCTTGTCAGGATCCAGACTCTTTAGCCTTTGATTTATGAAGTTCGAAGCCTTCTGAACCTCTTCCTCAGTCGGGTCCTCATCGACATCCACCACGAACTTGTCGACACTTCCGTTAGAACCGACCACAATCAGTAAGACGGTGCCATGACCCATTCCGACTAGCTGGATGTGTCTAATCTGGACGGCACTAATATCAATCGAAGTCACGATGGATGTGCAGTCGGTCAGCTCCGAAATCAACTGGGAAACCGACGTCAGAGTCTGCTCAATCTCACCATGGAGTAGTTGAAAAAATCTATTTATGTCGGAAACTTTGTCAAAACTTTGAAGCTCCCTCTGGACGAGCTGATCGACGTAGTATCGATACCCCCGATCCGTGGGGATTCTTCCCGAGCTAACGTGCGGCTGGTTGAGATAGCCCTCGTGTTCAAGGACTGCCATATCATTTCGAATCGTCGCCGACGACGCCAAGAACTTGGAAGCCCTAGCGACGTGAGCAGAACCCACCGGCTCGTTAGTCCTAACATATTCGTCAACTACCGTCCGAATGATCTCCGACCGCCTCTGCATCGGATCCGTTCCAGACTTCTGCTTTACACTATTCTTCGCAGATACGTCGTTAGCCACCATTGTTTGATTCTATTCGAAACTCGCCGAGTAAACCCCCCGGTTACTTTGGGAGCCGATGATCAGTCAGCTTTGGCCCTTCCCCATAACGACGTAACACTTTTAGCCGGAAGAAGATGCTAAAGGTATCGAGGAGCATCCCAACGACTGCACGTGGCGAAATCGTCGACGTAAACCTCTCCTTGATAGTCACCGGGGCCTCGAAGAACTTCACATACCCAAGCCTTTTTGCCACGACAAATAGCTCAAGGTCGAAGCAGTAGCCACTTTCGAACATCATCGGCAGCACCGCCTCCAGAACATCACGTCTTACAAGCTTGATCCCAGTCTGGGTATCTCGAATGTTTAGGTTAAACAGCCATCTAACGAGAAGTTGATAGGCGATCGAATAGAGGTGTCTAAGTAGTGGATATGCGACATCGGACATGGGGTGTCTTTTGGACCCGAGAATGATGTCTGGTTCATACAGGTGCATTAGCGCAACAAAGGGAACCAAGACCTTGGGAGGAATATCCCCATCGGCGTCTATAAAGCCCAAGTAGCGCCCCTTGCCCATCTGCAGACCGACCCTAAGCGCCTCACCCTTACCGCTATTTTTTCCCATGTGTATTACCTTGAGCACGTCTTCATCCATACCGTTGATCGACTCACTCGATCCGTCGGTCGATCCATCGCACACCGCGATCACTTCAAATGTGATGCCAAGACCTCTAAGGATCTCTATAGCCCCTTTTATTTGCGGACGAAGACTATTGCCAGGATTGTAAAAAGGCACAACGACACTGAGGTCTAACTGCTCAGACGGGTCGACTCGAATAGGCAAAACCCCCGAAGCCACCTTTGGACTCCGCGCAGACGCCACAAAGCGAAACGGATCCCCTACAGAAGCAAAGATCGTCTTCTTGTCGCGTTTTCTCAATCTACCTAACCTAAACAACAGAGTTAGAGGCCGAGGGGTCAAATTATCGAACCGTGGTCAGTTTTTCCTATTTGCCTACAGCGCAGGCCAATCGACAAGTCTGAGTCTACTAATCAGCGTAGGCGAAGGCGACCTTGCGCTTAGTTGTCTCCAGATCACTTCGCCCTGAGGGTAAATCACCGCATGGCGGGTGAGTCGAGAATCACGTTTTGGCAATTTTTTACTTCAGCGATTAGTTTTAACCTCCGAGAGGTGACATTTGCTAGCGAGTTTCACGATTTTTCTTCGCGAAGGAATAGAAGCATCGATGATCGTTGCTATCTTGCTCGCCTATCTAAAAAAGGTCGGTCAGACCGAATACTTCCGCTATGTGATTGCCGGGGTCGTAGTAGCGCTCGTTCTCGCCGCCACTTTAGGCATCTTCATCTATACGACGGTCCGCAGCTACGCCGGTACAAACCTACAGACCGAGATTGAGACCTTTACATTCCTTCTTGCTACCGTCGTCATGACTTACATGACCTTCTGGATGCGGTCCCATGGTAAAAGTCTCTCAAATGATCTCGGAGTCAAGGCGGAGCAGATCCTGGAAAAAAAGGCGGGGTTCTCCATGGCTCTTATGGCCTTTCAAGCCGTTGGTCGGGAGAGTCTCGAAGCGATGGTCTTCACTCTTGCAATTGTCTTTGCTTCAAAGATCGAAGGTCCAGCCATCGGAGCGGCACTAGGCACCGCCCTTTCACTCTTCTTCGCTTGGTTCGTCTATCGGTTAGGGCATCGCATAAACATAGCAAAGGCGTTCAAGGCTCTCGGCGTGGCTCTAATGTTCTTTGCCGCAGGCCTACTGGTAGATGCTATTCAGAACATGCAGCAGCTGGGTTGGATACCATTTTTGGATAGCACGATGTGGAACACCGGCTCATTCCTCAACGATCAGTCGACCCTCGGCGACATCGCCCACAGTTTCTTTGGATATGCTTCTCAACCGACTTTGCTCCAGCTTCTCGCATATCTTGTGTACCTTTCCGTCTCAATCTCCCTTTTTCTCGTCCTTGGACGCAAGAAAGGAAGGAAGATGAGCCCTGTTAGCTAGCGAAACCATCGCTAGAAAGCTCCCGCAGCCTCCGGAGGGCTTCCTTTCTCTCGACATCGTGGTCGACTATCTGCAATGGATATCGACGTCCATCTTCATCAAGGATCGAGTCGGCTAGTGACATACCCGCCCAGTTCCCTACGTCTGAGTCACCGAGTTCCGGAAGATAGCGCCTTATGTAATGGCCTTGAGGGTCGAACTTCTGCAACTGCAGGGTCGGATTGAAGACCCTAAAAAACGGAGCGGCATCTGACCCACAACCCGCAACCCACTGCCAGCCGCCAATATTAGAAGCCACGTCCCCATCAAGTAGCTTATCCATAAAATACCTGGCCCCCAGGCGCCAGTCAATGTGGAGATCCTTCACCAAAAAAGATCCGACCACCATCCGAACTCGATTGTGCATATATCCGGTCTCAAGAAGTTCTCTCATTCCGGCGTCTACAAGCGGATACCCAGTGCGCCCCTTCTTCCAGGCTTCGAGGCGACTTTCTGCTCGTGGACCAACGTCCCACCTCATGGAATCGTACCTCACATCTAGCGAAACATTCGGAGACTGCGGGTTGTGGTAAAGGATAGCTCCAAAAAAATCTCGCCAACAAAGTTCAGAGATAAAGCGGAGTCCCGGATCGAAATCAACGACCCGTTCGAAGATCGTCCTCGGGTGGATACGCCCGAACTTCAGGGCAACGGAAAGTCTTGAAGTACCATCTTTTGCCGGAAAGTCCCTCAGCTCAGAATAGTCAGGTAGTATCTCGTCGGCAAAATAATCAAGTCGCGCCGCTATCTCCGCACTGGAAGTGGGGAACTGACCACGATAGCTGACGACTTGCTCCAGGGGTCCCCATTCGTTCCGAACATCGGGCTTGGATGACCTGAACTCATAGCGCCTCGGCAGCCGTACGACTTTCTCCACCAAGGCGCTTCTAATCCAGGATCTAAAGTACGGCGTAAAGACTCGAAACGGCGAGCCATCCTCTTTCAGTACCTGTTCGGGAGGGACTAAGTAGGGTGTGTCGACAAGGTGAAGCCTGACGCCAACCTTTGAGAGCGCCTCTGCTACTTGCCTCTGCATCTTTCTAGATAGCGGCGTCACATCTCTGGAAGAATAGAGATCTGATATTCCATTTTGAGAAACAAATCTGGCCAGTTCACTTGGGGTGTCACCCAGGAGTACAGTGAGATTGTCGTCGAGCTCCTCGTTCAGCTCCTCCAAGGACGCTTTTAGGTAGCTGGAGCGAATCGGCGATGCCGATGCCGACAACACCTTTGGGTCGATAACAAAGACACAAAAGGGCCTCTCGCCATTTTCCAAAGCCCGATATACGGCTCTATTGTCCTCGACCCTCAAATCCCTGCGAAACCAAATAGCACACACCACAGGGCAAGGTTAGCAACTTCCATGCCGTCCGAAAAGAATTCTCTCACTCAGTCGTCCAGCCTCAGCGCAGATATGAAAGCTTCTTGAGGTACTTCGACTCGCCCGATGTTTTTCATCCGCTTCTTGCCCTCTTTTTGCTTCTCCAGGAGTTTGCGCTTTCTGGTGATGTCACCTCCATAGCACTTTGCGAGTACATCTTTTCGTCGCGCCTTGATAGTCTCTCTGGCGATAATTTTTCCGCCAACTGAGGCCTGCACTGGCACATCAAAGAGCTGCCTAGGAATAAGCTCCCTCAATTTCTGAGTCATCTTTCGACCATAGTCATAAGCTTTAGCTTTGTGAATGATCGTAGAGAATGCGTCGACTGGTTCGCCATTTAGCATGACGTCCAGTTTGACGAGATCCGCTGGCAGATAAACGTCAAACTCGTAGTCCAGTGAAGCATAGCCCTTCGTCCTACTTTTAAGTTGGTCAAAAAAATCGATCACGACTTCCGAAAGGGGAAGCCTATAAACAAGCTCGAGTCTCTCCGGCGAAAGGTATTCCATCTTTAGCATCTCGCCTCGCCGAGTCTGACAAAGATCCATCACCGTCCCGATGTAATCACTCGGCGTTATGATCGACATCTTTAAATTAGGCTCCTCAATCCTCGCTATTGAGGTAGTTGGTGGAAGCTCAGATGGATTATCAATTTCGATAAATCCGTCTCGTGAATCGGTCTGATAGACCCGGTACTTCACCGAAGGCGCCGTTGCGATCAGGGAAAGATCAAACTCTCTTTCGAGCCTCTCGCGCACGATTTCCATATGAAGCAGGCCTAGGAAGCCGCATCTGAATCCAAAACCCAGCGCTCCTGATGTCTCAGGCTCATATGTTACGCTTGCATCGTTGAGCCTCAACTTCTCCAGCGAGTCGCGAAGCTCTTCAAACTCGTCGCCTTCTACTGGAAAAAGCCCGCAAAAAACCATCGGCTTGGGATCGCGATATCCAGATAGCGGCTCACTCGTTGGACGTTGTGCGCTTGTTACCGTCTCTCCAGAGCGCGCCTCGCCCACGTCTTTAATCCCGGCAATCATATAGCCCACTTCCCCTGGACCAAGTTGATCAACGGCGACTGGATAGGGGTTCTTAATACCTATCTCCTCGGCGTCATGCACCGCCCCTGTCTGCATGAAGCGAAGCCTCTCGCCAGTCACTATCGTTCCTTGCACAACCCTTATAGAACTGATTACCCCTCTGTACTGGTCGTAGTAGGAATCAAAAATTAAAGCCGACAAGGCGGCATTTCTATCACCTTTCGGAGGAGGAATCCGATCGAGAACCGCGTCCAGAAGGTGATCCACACCGGCACCCGTCTTTGCGGAAACCCTCAGGATGGACTCCGCAGGAATTCCAAGGATGGTCTCGATCTCCTGGGCGTATCGGTCAGGCTCAGCCTGAGGAAGATCGATCTTATTCAAGCAGGCAACGATCTCAAGATCGTTCTCCAGTGCCAAATAGCAGTTTGCTAGGGTCTGGGCCTCAATGCCTTGCGAAGCGTCTACCAGAAGGATGACCCCTTCGCAGGCGGCGAGTGACCTCGAAACCTCATATCCGAAGTCGACGTGACCCGGAGTATCTATTAGGTGGATAATGTGCCCTTTCCATGCCACCCTGACGTTCTGCGCCTTTATGGTTATTCCTCGCTCTCGCTCTATGTCCATAGAGTCGAGGTACTGCTCGCGCATTTGTCGCGGGTCAACGGCGTGAGTCAACTCCAGAATCCTGTCGGATAGTGTCGACTTGCCGTGATCGATGTGGGCAATGACGGAAAGATTGCGTATTAGATCTATTTCACTCATGGTCTGCCCAAAAGCCTAGGCGCAACGGCGCCAAAAGGTGTTTAGGCCTTCTAGACTCTTTTCTCTGCCGGGCGGGAACTCCGCATCAAGTGGCATAAAGAGTGAGGATCCTTCTCAAGATGGCCAACATCAAGAGTCAAATCAAAAGAATAAAGACAAACGAAAAGTCGAGGGTCATAAACAAGGCCGTTCGTTCGGAAATCAAGACCCGCATTAAGTCCGCCGTCGATTCGGCGAGCAACGGTAGCGATGATGCCGAGACAAATCTGAGAACCGCCATCAAGAAGCTTGATAAGGCGGCTTCGAAGGGCATCATCCACAAGAATCAGGCAGCTAGGCGCAAGTCTCGTCTGATGAAGCAGATCGCTTCTCTCTAACAAAGCAAACTTTGCACTAGCTAGTCCAAAGTGCATGTTTTCAGCTTGGTCCATAAAAGCGGCGGCCATTGGGTCAGCCGCTTTGTGATCTCTGCGTCTAGCTATTCGCCAGTAAATAGCGTCTAGCTTTAGTGCCTTGCTCTTTTGCGTCGATAGA
>JAKAPB010000053.1 GCA_021823045.1 Actinomycetes bacterium
GAACAGTCGCACCTTGTTCGCTCTTGCCCACTCACGAATGGCCGCCGTCCAGTGGTTGCTCGCCCCGTCCCAGATCAGGTTCACCCACTGATCACGCGGATACTGTGCCCGAACGTCCTTCAGATACTCCAGCCAGTTCGCCGCATGCTTCGTCCCATAGACCCGACCGAACAAGCGCTGGTGGAACACGTTCAGCGTGAGGAAGTAGTAGACCGTCCCGAACTTCCGGTTGTACTCGGCAGGGATTCGCCCGGGGCGCTGTTGAGGGAACCACCCCTCTCCGCCGTGCGGGATCAACTGGATCGGACCGATCTCGTCCGCCGAGAGGACGATCGGCGGATTGTGGCGTGTCCGCGTCAATCGGTCGATCTTCCGCTTCTTCTCCTCGAACCGCGGGTCGGGGGAGGTCTTCCAGGTGCGGATCGACTGGTGGGAGACCTCGTCCTCGTGGAGGATCACGCGCAACCACTCCTCGCTGATGGACGGGACCAGGCCCCGCTGCACCGCCTGCTGGCGCAGGCGGGAGAGGGACCACTGGGCGTAGGGAAGACCGAGGTCCCGAGGTCGACTGAGGGCGAGGTTGACGAGCGCTTTGCGTTGCTCATCAGTGAACTTCGGGGGACGCCCCGGGCCCCACTTGGGCCGGAGCATCGCCATCCCGTGCTCGTTGAAGGCGCGGATCACTCCGCGAATGTAGTCCTCGCTGGCCAGGGCGATGATCGCGATGCGCGGTGGGGTATTCCCCTGATAGCTCGCGAGGATGATCTGGGCGCGCTTGAACTCGATGGCGTTCTGGCCGTGGCGAACGATGCGTCGGAGCTTCTGTCCTTCCTCGAGCGTTAGGTCGCGGACCCGTAGGACCATGCCTCCGGGATAGCACAACCCCGGAAAGTACTATCGGTCCAAAGGTCAGGCAACTTTACCGGCCGCGCCACTAGCTGCCCTTCCGGCGAGCCAGTGGAACCCGGCGTGTCGGGAGCTCTACGAGCGACTGACTGCGAAGGGGAAGGCGCATCGCTAGGCTCCGGCCGCGGTGTCGGCGAGGCTCCTCGTCCAGGTTTAGACTGTGCTCCGCAGCCGAAAGAGCTTCGAGATTCCCGAGCGCAGACCGCAGAACCACCGGGACTGGTATCAGTGATGGGAATAATTCCCGGGGATTCCACGACCGGATGAATCTACCGCCCACTCATGCAATGGCCTTCAGAACACTCTCGAAGGCGGGGAAACCGACCGCGCTCCCGAGCGACAACCAACGCCGGATGGAAGAGCCTACTCCGTCGTTGACAGCTCATACTGCCTGCTTCCCATAGGGACCTCCTGTTCGATCACCATCAGCCCGCGAGAGAGAAACTGGCGACGGGTTCCGCGTCCTGCTTATATCGTGGGCTCTTCAGGATACACACTGACGGCCTGGGAATCCAAGGCTAAGTTGTTGCGCGCGATTACAAACTCTTCGAATCCATAGAGATCCCAAAGCATTGGTCCTGTAACACCTCCAAGGAATGGCGAAATCGCCGCCTTGATGGGCATCATCAACAGATTCCGTGCCAATCGAGTTCTCCCGGATTCAATGATTTCAAATCCCATTTCGCTGAGAATGTATCTTGCTTCATTTGGAGACCAGATAGATATGTGTGTTTTATCATCGTAGAAGTTGAGAGTGTCAGCCCTGTGAGGAAAATTAACAGAATCGGAGTGAGGGTGCGAAACATAGACAAATCCACCTACATCAACCTTAGACGCAGCACAAGTAAGAAGCTCCCTCCCATTCCTTAAGTGTTCTAGGACATGGGAGAGGACGACAAGATCATAGGACTTGTTCGGAAGAAAGGAGAGGTCGCTGTCATCGAGATTTACCTCAAAATATGTGTCTGCAAGTGAGAGATCATCAAGAGTGTTACGGTAAGTAGCATGGTCCACCCCCGTATATTTGCAGTGTGGAAACTGGGTCTTGAAATACCGGGGAGAATGCCCACCGCAGCCCAAGTCAAGAATACGCACCGGCCCCTCAATGTCGACCCATCTCGAAAGTCTGACAAGTTTGTCTGGCTTGAAGAGTTCAAAGAGTATTCGGTTGGAACAGACCGTATCACTGAGCGTCATCTGCGTTCATCATTTGGTACGCACGGTATGCTGAACTCCTATAGACATTCCCCTTGAGTTCCCCCCACGGGATGTTGCTTGCACCCAAACATTGCACTTCCCCCACTGATACGGTGCACCTCCTATGTCTGAACTCCAGAACCGGACTTCGAAGAACGTGGTTGAAGAAACGAAATAATGGTGCTAACCTGACGATCTAACGAAAGTTGACCTGCTCGTTGGAAACAATCCGCCGGGTCAATGCGGGTATCTCTTTGGTTCCAAATGCGAATACAGCTTTCCACTAACTCTTCTGCATTATCAGCTAACCACCCGGTCTTCCCGTCGAGAACTGTGTAGCCCGGCCCCTGCCGCTTATACGTCAAAACGGGGGTTCCATGTACCATTGACTCAAAGGGAACCCAACCAAGTCCCTCCTGAGTAAATGGAAACATAGTAAATAGTGCATTGGAATATAAGCTCCCAAGCTCGTGATCTGCGACACAACCCCTATTATCCACTTCACGCACTGAGTCCACACAAAGAGAATCGCCGATTACTCGTTTAGCTCCAAAGGTTACAATCTTGACACCAGCGTTCACCAATCTCTTGATGTCTACCGGTTCGGTCTCCTTTCCTATGTACATCAAGATGTACGGGGTAGACCGATTTGCGCGACTATAAATGGGCCTTTCAGGGAGATCAGGAAAGCTTGGTACAAAACCATCCATGGGAATCCCGCGATCGCGAAGAATCTCCTCCACCCAGGGGGAGTTTGCTATGGCCCGGACGGACATGGCCCGGATTCGTCGTAGGAGCCTACTCTCGAGCCTCGATATAATCGGAATCAGGGCCGACCCAGCTGATCTTGCAATCAGATTGGTTCCCTGCATCGCACGTATTGCGATGTCGAGTGGCGGACCCTGGTACCACCAAAGATTGGCTGGGGCCGCAATGGTTGACGAAATATTGATCGTAATGTTCCCGCAAATGTACGTTTTAAAGTGCTTGGAGTTTAGGCCACACATCGCCTCTCGAAACCAACTCTCAAGCCAAACCATCGACTCAGACGGGGGGGTGTCTCTAAACAGCGGCCAAATGGAAGGTAGAACGAATTCCGAAGATCTCAAATCTGACACTTGTGCGCCAAGCTCTACAAGCTTGCTACGTTGTGCCCTTCCAATATAGGAGGAAATCACATTTAACACAAACTTCTTTCGTAACACCCGTACGAGTGCACACACAAATTTGAACTGCACTGACTCAGCATTAGGAAGTGGGTCACACAATAGGTTCAATCCATCCATGTGCACCCCAAGGCTGTTCGTATAACACCTACGTTCCCGGCTTATTACCTAACTGATAGTAGATGGGCTATATCGAGAGTACGGTAGAGTGCTTCGTGGTCACCATTAATTCGGGTCACGTTGTCCCGAATCCTTTTCCCGAATGCTATGACCAGATGGCGATTTCGGCGTCAGGCATTAGCGTTGCGCGCCCAAGAGGAACATGAGTTCCTTTAGGTCGATGTTGTGCCGGGTGTCCAAATCCCGGGCGGGTTTCCCGTACCAGTCCGTACCGGTAGCATGTCTCTGAGGGTCCAGAGCACGTCCTCCAACATCCGACAAGGGTATTTATTCCGCAGCTTCCGATCTTCCCCGCTCCAGAGCAGCAGCCCCAGATCTAACACCTTCGAGTACGCCTCAGGTGGACCTGGCTCCGATACAGTACCGGCGCCAATGACGGCAGGTTCTTCACGGTCCGAAACAACCTTGGGCTACCGCCGGGTGATTGACGAGCTGGACGACGGCATTGCAACTGGGTGCCCCCATCTGGTGGATATCTCCCAAATTTCGATGTGCATGAGGACCCTTGACGACAGGCCATTATTCCCCTCCCCAACTTGCTCGGGCACTGCTCGGTATGAACCATTATCCCAACCGAACTTGTCCACTGCTTTCTTGCAGGATTGAACCACCGAATCCGATAGATGGAACACTGCCAGTCCCAAAACCATCGATCTCTAAGTAGGCCGGATATGGAATGGTGACATTGAACGAGACCTGGCTCCAGGTCGCGGGCAGATTCGAAGATGAAATTGAGAGATTGTTGAGTACGTCTCTACCATCGTCGATTTGTGCGGTTATCCGAATTGTTCCTGAAGCTGAGGACAGAGGTCGAACCCAGGAGGTGATCACGTATTTTCCGGGGGGAACCATATAGTAGGGTCCGAACCACAAATTCGATGTTGTTTTGATCTGAGTAGGTTCGACATAACACCCATAAGGTGCGTGTAAATTGCTCTCAACAGTGGCAAGCCCGAGATTGAAGGCAGCCGGCGGTACAGTGCGATTGTACGGCTCATATACAACTGGAGGACCATAGTAGTCACGTTCCAGTAAGAGCCCACCGTAGCCCGTCGCCAAGACGCCATATGGTGAGGTCAAATTTGTCTTCAAAGAGTCATACCAAATCATTGGTGGATCGGGGGGCGGCAATGCAGAAGTAAACCAGAAACTTTGGACATTTACCACTATGAACTGTGTTCCTGGGTGGTAATATGGGTACGCATTCAATCGATTTGCTAGTTGGGGGAAAAGATCCGGCTCTGCTGAGACCGAGGCATTTGGCGGAATCAGTTCTATGATCCTGGTGATAAATCGATCTTCGGGTGTTGGAGTCTTCCCGGCAGATAGCCAAGGATAGCTCGGGTACGGCGAAAGAGGACTAAGAAGAATTTGGGAGGGTAGCGCCGCGAGTACGATGGCAATCGCGGCTATGAGGCAAGCACTCAAGACGTGGTTAGGTCTATATCGTCGGATTCGAGGTCTGGAGGGTGAAGGCTTCCATGAGCGGCCCGTACTTCGCTTGGCTATCTCTGTCGTCTTACGAAGGCGCGCCCAAATTCGGCGAGAACCCTCCTTAAGCAGGCCGATACCGGTTACGGTCGCTGGAAACAAAAACGGTACAACCAGAAATGCATACTGGTTTCCGACAGGAGTTGCGTACGCAGGATCAGTGGATATGAACACCACAAACAACCAAGGAACAGCGGGAAGAATATCGATGATCCCGAGTGGCCAAGCAAAAAGGGCAGAGGCAAAAATTGCTCCGAGGTAGTACAACTTCTCTCTCCCTATCGAGAAGAAGGACTGAAGGACAAGATTCGGACGGGTGAACATATTTTCAAAGATGTTCACAATGGAACCACCCAGTGGGCCGATTTGGGAGATTGGGGGCGTACCAGGAGATATCAGCTTGGGGAATGAGAACCAAAGGATGGTCATTGGAATCGAAAGGAACACGATAGCAAGTGGAACCCAAGACTTCCGCACGGATGCAAAAAATCCATCAAGTCGGTCTACGTGCCAGCGTTTCCAAATCCGGCGGACTAGAATGTCGAGACCAATACCCCCAAGTATCAACGGGGCAAACTCAATAACGGAAAGCGAAAGGATGGCAGCAAATGTAGCCAAGCGGTACCGTCTATTCTCCCAGGCATAAATTGTTGTGAGAGCGGTTACAGGGATAAACGCCTCAACGTGAAAATCAAAAAGAAGGCCACCCAGAATTGGTGGGGAGACCAAGTATACCATACATAGCCCTGCGGAAATCCATGGATCGGTTCTCTTGCGGAGGATTGCGTAGAGTGGAAATGCAGACATGCTGATGGCACAGCTTTGAATCACCATCAGGGTGAGAGGACTGGGAGCGACAAAATAGATGGGGACAAGTAGAAACAGGATCGGGCTCCAATGAACCCCAAGTAGGCTCCCACTGGAGTTCCATGGCAGCTCGGCGGTGTAAAAGAGTAAACGGCCGTCGTGACCCGTGGTCCACAGTGCCTGTTGGAAGATTCCCAGGTCCCACGCATTGGTGTAGAAGGTCAGATACCTGAGGAATCCCAGAACTGCAACGATTTGGGTAAAGACCACGGCGAAGTATAGAAGAGCCCAAGTAGGGCCGGACATCCTGCACCAAGGCTTCCAAATTTGAGAACGGAGCCGGTGCAAACAATGTTGGAAAACGCTCAGAGCATTGGGATGACGCACCATCTGCGCCTTCTCATTGATCATTGTTCATCGACCTTGGAGATTTTGCCGTAATCGACTGATAGACCTGTTCATCCGCGACCCTTGCCGAAATGTCCCAGGTTCGCTTCTGGGCCAAAGTCTTTAGATTTTCCCCCATCTCATTTGCTTCCTTCGGATGCTCAAAAACCCATCGAATTGCACTGGACAATTCGATGGGATCTCCAGGAGCAGTAAGCAGCGCGTTCTCTCCGTGGGTCAACTCATCTGCAAAGCGTGAGATGCGCGATGCAACAACCGGTCGGCCCAAATGGGCTATTCGTCCAAGACTGGCGCTACCACCATGACTAAGGACCATGGTGTATGGAAGAACAATCACGTCAGACGCAAAAAGAGTCTTGTCAAGCTGCTCATTATCTAAATATCCCGTGAAAATTAGGTGTCCCTCGATTCCCGCATCCCTTGCTCGATCCTTTAAAGAGGCCAAGTAGGAGGCCCCACTGGTCCCAAGGTGTGGAGAGACCTCCCCAGCCAAAATAATTTGTAGGTCCGGGTATTCGTGAACAAGGAGAGATCCCGCCTCAATCAAAACTTCGAGTCCCTTTGTCGGATCTATGAATCCATGAAATAGTATGGTACGCGGTTTGGCTGGGTCCTTAGGCTCGATGCCACCTGCTCGCTCTAATCCATTCACGCCAGATTTCCAACCAACTGGGATAATCCACACCTTCCCAGGGTCAATACGGTAGAAATCGACAAGCAGATCCCGCATCGACCTTGTGCAGACAATAATGGCCGAGCTAAGTCGGCTGATGAACCTGTAGAAGTTGCCCAGCGTCATTCCAATCAGAAATCGGTACACACGGGTGGGAATCGAATAATCATTGGGTTTGAACTTGGAGACTTCTATCACACTTTGGAACTGTACTGCCAAAGGAAACCCCTGGACTTTTAGGAGCAAAATTAGGACGGGAAAGAGTGGAATCGTTGCCCCTTTGCCGTACAAGAAGAAGTGATGAAACACATGGGCGACTGCATTACGGCGTGGGAAGATTTTGCGCGCCGCGTTTGCAATCCGTATTGGATAAAGAAAGTCATTCTTGTACCAGACCATTTGAACGGTCGGATCTTGTAGCCTATTCCCTCTTGCGATATTCGCCAGAACCGTCGTAGGGCGCTTGACTCGGAGGGCTTGAACGAACTCGTATGCGTCACGTCCAACTCCGCAATGCTCTGGAGGATACGTGGAAATGATAAGGACGGGTGGTCTCTCCATTCGCTAAGCTCAACCCTTTGGGTATTTATGTGGATATTACATCATTTTTCGGGCGCTTAAACTGATAGACGTCAGTAGGATAGTGCGTGCTCTCACCCATACCCGGGAATCCTCCACCACGAGATATGTCAGGCAGCAGTCAGTTACGGTAACGGACTACCATGACCTACACCCAAATTGCCGCATCCACAGGCAACCCTATTCCTACGAGATGAAACTGACCGTCGAGTAATTTCGGTCCATCCGGGATTGTCGTCAGGGGTCTTCGTGTAGAGCATAGGCCCCCACACCGGAATCTCACCGCGCTCCGGAAGTGGTTCTTGTTCCGGAACCAATAGGCCATCTTCTGAATCGTGGCGATCTTTGAGTTCAGTCCCTCTCCCCCCGCGTTCGTGATCCGCTGCGCGAAGTAGTTCATCCCCCCGGCGGGGTGGTCTTTGATCATCGTGCCCCTCCGCTTTATCGGCTCGACCCGGGAGTGCGTCGCCCAGAAGTGCCATCCCCCTCCAGTATTTCCTCCCTCAGCCGAGGCTCGAGTAATCCCAGAGCTCCGCCCGAACCTCCTGCGGCGAGGAGGCTCGCCCGGTCTTGAAGTGGGACGCTTGGAGAATGGAGAAACGGTCCCGTTCCTTTGTTGGGAGGTTCTCCCCTCGGTAGAACCAGAGATACTTGCTCCCCTTCCGCGTCGGGTCGCCTTCCTCCCAGAGTTCCCGGTGCCGCCTCTTGCGGACCTGGTTCCCCCCGCGTTTGTGTGCTCCATGATGTGGAACCTGTCGCAGACCAGCTTCTCCTTATCTCCGAGGACGTACTCCCCGATCGAGGCGAGGAAAGGGTCCCACAGGTCGAGCGCCACCACCTCGATGGCGGCCCGCCGTTCGAGGGAAAGGCTTCCGAAGACCGCCAGTGTCTCCTTCTTCCGTCCCTCGCCCACCCCCTCCCCCGTCGCCTACTCGAGGTGGTAGACCAGGGTCGCGTAGTCCGGTCAGTGTCCCACCACCTTTTCGTCGACCCCCCTGGTCTTCGGCGCGAGCAGGGGCTTTGCTACCAGACCCCGGACCAAAGCCCGCTCTTGAATGCCTCACGCCTCGTCCTGGCTGGTCCCGAGAAGCTCGGCGGCCGCTGAGGTGTCCGTCTGCGGCATCCCTTGGATGCTCCGACGCTCGAAC
>JAKAPB010000054.1 GCA_021823045.1 Actinomycetes bacterium
CCACTTCGCTTAGGGCGCGTGCGATCGAACAGGGTTGAGTTGAAATTTCTTCAAGTTTCACGTATACCACATTACCGGAACTGAGTAGCGTTTCGCTACTATGTAGTGAATCGCAACTCATTAGGGGGGCAAAGTGGTTGAAGTATGGGAAAAGAGCTGGGCCGAAAACGTCCCCCAGACCTTCGGAGCGGGACCGACTGACCCGATCCGGCTGCAAGATCAGCCAGGCACTTGGGTTCGGGTCGACGTTGCTGCACCAGTAGGGCGGGTGTGGGAAATCGTAACCGACATCGAGTTGCCTGCTCGTTTCTCCGACGAGTTCCTCGGTGCGACCTGGATCAGCGAGGGTCCAGAGCTCGGAGCGTCTTTCCTAGGGCGGAGTCGCCACCCGTCTATCGGCGAGTGGGAGGTCGAGTCGTTTGTCGATGTCTACGAAGAGGGTCGGTCGTTTGGGTGGGCGACGGTCGATCGTGCGAATCCTGGTTCGAGGTGGAGGTACGACTTGAGCCCGAACGGCGATTTGGTGCAACTGCGGTATTCGATGTCGATTGGACCCGGACCGTCGGGCATTTCACTCGCCATCGAAGCGATGCCAGAACTAGAATCCCGCATCTTACGACGCCGGATTCTTGAGCATCACGGCAACATGACGCGCACGGTTGAGGGGATAAAGTCCATGGCCGAGGAGGCCGAGTGACGCTTAAAATCGGTATCACCGCCGTGCCTTCGATGCCAGCGATGACCGAGTATGTGGTCGAGGCCGAGCGCCTCGGCGCAGCCTCGGTGTGGGTGCCCGAGTTCTGGGCCTACGACGGGCTCACTCCTTTGGGCTATCTGGCTCGCGCGACTTCATCAATTCAGCTGGGCACCGCTATCGTCCAACTCGGGACGAGGACTCCGGCGATGCTGGCCATGTCGGCGATGACGCTTCAGCAGCTGTCGGGGGGACGATTTGTACTGGGCATCGGAACAAGTGGTCCCCAGGTGATGGAAGGCTGGCACGGTGTACCGTTTGCAAAGGCAGTTGCGCGGACGCGCGAGACGATCGAAATCGTGCGAATGGTGACACGCGGCGAACGACTGGCCTACAACGGTACGGTAATGACTATTCCGTTGCAAGGTGGCGAGGGTAAGTCTCTCCGAAGTGCGGCACCGCCCGTGGAGGTGCCAATCTTTGTCGCTTCACTCGGTCCCGCAAACCTTCGCCTTACCGGTCAACTCGCCGACGGGTGGATTGGAAACTCCTTCTTCTGCGAGACTTCGTCCGTCTTCTTCGACGAGATCGCCGCTGGCGCAAAGTCGGCGGTTCGAAAGTTGCAGGATATTGAGCTGACCGTCGCGGTCAGTTGTGAGTTCACCGACGACATAGAAGGAGCGGGTCGACGCCACGCGGAGGGTTACGCTTTCACCTTTGGAGCTATGGGTTCAAATGCCTCAAATTTCTACAACCAAGCGTTCGAGCGACAGGGCTTCGGAGCAGCGGTTGCCGAGGTCCAGAAGCTGTGGCAAGCCGGGGACCGCGATGGTGCTCGCCATGCGATACCGATCGAGATCGGTCTCCGTACCAACTTGATTGGGCCGCCCGAAGAGGTGCTGAAGCGTCTGCGCGAATATCGTGACTGCGGTGTCGGTACTCTCCGCGTGAACCCGATGGGGGAGGCGCTTGACGCGCAACTCGAGAATCTCGGCCTACTTCTTGACCTTGTCCGCCGCGTCAACGCTGAATCTAGTCAACCGTCCAGCAGCTAAGGCCGGGGCTTGTGGGAAGGTTCCGCAAGCCACGGTTGACTAGGCCAATGCATCCGTAAAGAGGCGAGCAGATCTCCATTCTGGAATCAAGGGGAAAAGATCTACTTTCGAATGTTGCCTAAGCTTGCCGTCCTAGTTTGTTTCTAATGGCGACTTACAGGTCGGCTTTTCCGTCATCAGGAGATTGTCGAGCAAGGCCGATATCGACTGAGCGTGAAAACTAACACGGCCGACCGCACGGTGCCTGCGATCGACTACCACCTTACGCTTGTTTTCAACATAACGACGGCTTGGGGATCGAACAATGATCGCTAAATCTATTGGTGGGGTGCCAAGCGGAGATGTTAGCTGGGATATGATTCCGAAGACGTCACTTTTTCGGATCACGAGAAGTGCCAATTTCGAAGGGATTGATTCGATGGCTGAATCCAGCACCTATAAGTATGTGCCCCATCCCCACACAGTGAGAAAGTTGTCTCATCAAGATGCGCCCGTAAAGGGAACAGATCAGCTGCTAAAAGGCTCCGTCGTGGCGCGTCTTAATGCATGGATCGCGGTCAAAGTCACTACAGGAGTGGGAACGATGTGGTGCGCCTACGCCTTCGCCCTACTGGCGATCGTTAGTTTACCTTCGGCTATACGGTCCCATAGTCCGGTGATCTTGGTTTCATGGATATCGCAGACGTTCCTACAGTTAGTGCTACTCTCGGTAATTATCGTTGGTCAAAATGTTTTAGCCGCGGCTCAGGATAAAAGGTCAGAGGCTACCTACGAGGATGCAGACGCCGTCCTGCACGAAGCGGTCGAAATTCAGGAGCATTTGAAGCAGCAGGATGCGACCCTGAGTATACTGATCGAGAGGCTCGCCGCTCTAGAGGCACGCATAAGCTAGGCCATCTACCTTCAAAAAATCCCGCTTTTGGCTAGCTAGCGGTCATCCCCGGGGACTGCTGGGACAACTAATCGAGCAAGTTATCGGTCTCCTTGGTTACCTCGGAGAGAAAAACTCCAGATTGTCGTGATCTATCCCGACTCAGATCATTGATGGTCCCCTCAAGCTCTAACGAAGGCAGCCTTGGTCGCCTGAGTCTAAGAGGAAGACGGTTGTATAAATCTAGCTGTTAGATTAAGTCGAGATGTTGAGCCTGCATAAATGGCCAATTTCCCTCGAAGCAACACTGATGAGTAGCTAGCCGACACGAAACGGCAGGCCATGGTACGGACTTGCATCACAGAGCTGTTGCACAAGTTTATCGAACGCTCATTGAGCTATCTAGAAGGATTGCTCTCGTAACCGGGGCTTCGACTACCCGAGGTCCGACGGTGAGATTCTCTTGGTTGATCGGCATGGTTCAATTGTGACTCAAGCTTGTCTGGAGTTGCTCTCCTCAAATTACGACCATGCCGGGACATTCGAATTATACGGAAGTTTCCATGTCGGCTGAGCCTCTCCGCAATCGAGCTGAGCTGGCCTTTGTACATAGACGTCCAGCTTCACACCCTAAATGCTGGCGGTATGGCATCTGTGCTTCGCATGATTAAGGAGGTGATTGCCATCTCAAATTGCTTAGCGAAAGACTCAGGAACCAGTCGCGCAAGATTCCGTTAGGAGTAGTCGCCAAAGACTCCGTTGTCAGTCGCCATAGATAACGTAGAACAATAAAGCCAGAGGGCTTCCCGCCCCACGCCCCATTCCGGTTAGTAATAGCAAGGTATCTAGAGCGCGCAACTTGGTCAGATCGGTATTTGTGCCTCAAATGCTGAAGTATTGATGAGTTGTACCGTTTGCCAAGCAAGACACAGCCAATCTGCGCAACCAAGGCTGTCATCAGCCAGCTGGCGTAGGCTTGACATATCCATGCAGCGACACCTATCCACGAGACCCTACACAACTTTGCGAAGTCCCACTCGATAGCCTGGTTCGCAGCAGGCCCGCTAGGAAAGCTCCCAAACAGCTAGTCATCGATTCGGACTAGGACAAAACGCCGAACTCAATGAACTTCTCCATCAGCGAGGTTAGCTTGTTAGGATTGAAATCGGCACCTTCGCCAAGTGATTCCAGGGTACTGAAGATCACCATCCCAAAAAGTGAAGTAGCCCTGGAACGAAGCCCGCCATCGTTTTGTGGCAGGTAAGAAGCTAAAGTGTCAACGATCAGTGTTCTTGTAGCCAATATCTCCTCGGACCAAGGGCGGTCGTTTCGCCAGAGCTCGGCGAGAAGGAGTTTGGCAAAACTCGGATGTTCTGCAACCGAGTTCACCAGTACATCGACGACGGCACGCCATTGAGTTGTTTCGCTGGCAAATTCGCATGCTTGCTTTATTGCCTCGGCTAATGCGACACCGCCATCGGCGAGCAGCTTTCCCATCAGCTTTGATTTGGAACCATATCGGTAAAACAAGGTTCCTTTAGCCACTCCAGCTCGAAGGGCAATTTCGTCCATAGTGGTGCCGGAGTAGTCTTTTTCAGAGAAGAGCTCTATAGCAGCATGAAACACTGGAATCTTTGTGGGACCATCTTCGTGCTCAGCAAGAAGCTCTCCGGGCAGCCTCGCTCCGGCCTTCGGCCTCCCATTCTCCTCATTTGGTTTGTCCTTGCTCATTACTCACCCACCTAGTCTCTGTTGACCAAACTGATATCAACAAATGGCCTGCCCCTAAGGCTCAGCAGTGCTAGTAGCCCGAGGCCAAAGGCAGCGTATATCCCGAGCACGAGAAGCTGGCCGCCGAGGTCATGGCCATGGAAAAACAGTACGTCTCGAACGGCATTCAGACCAGCACCGTTTGGCAGCAATCCACCAGCCTGCCTCCAAGGTACTGGAAGCATTGCCATCGGCCACGGACCTCCGGCCGACGGGTTTCCTACTACTACGAATCCCAAAATGACTAATCCGGTCCCAACTAGCCCAGCGGCGGATTGCAGTGCCGCGGTGGTCAATGAAACTGACGCAACGATCAGTGTTCCAATAAGGATTATGGACAGTTCATGCCCCTGTTGATACCCGAAAGCATTGGTTACTATTGTGGCACCTCCAATAGCCGAGAGAATCGAATAAGCCAGAAACATGGGGAGCCGCCTCACGTAGCCGATTAGTCCTTTTGGAGTCATGCCCATCAATAGACCAAAGATTACTGCGAAAAGATAGGCACCAACTATCCAACCAATCACTAGGTAGAACTGCACCAGACCACCTGAATTGTTGCTCGGTAAAGGTTCCAGGTCCGAGACGCGAAGGATTGAATGACTCTGCTGGGCGACCCGCTGAAATACCCCCTCTATCAGGCTGGAAGCGACCGCTCCCTGAGCAGATGAAACGTAAAGCGTTGAAGAGTGCTGACTCGGGATGTATCCAGCGAATATTTGGGCATTTTCCACTTCTTGCACGAGCTTGGCTTTGGAGGTAGCCGACACAAGAGAGAGATCTGATGAAGATCCACCAAAAGAAGCTGAAAGCGACCGTATTTGGCTTTTACTAGCCAAAACTCCCACACCAAGGCCATGTGGTTCAGGCGAGTGTAACGCCCCAACGTAGGAACCTATGAAGGCCAATTGTATAGCCAGTACAGCAAAGCCAACTATGGCAATCAGGCACTTTCTTGACAACCCAGTCATCGAATCTCCTATCGATTGTACTGACTGGTCAGTATAATAGAATTTCAAGAACTTGCTTCACTGTCGGACATAAGCTAGCAACGCGTAGGTCTAAGAGTGCAATGACAATGTCGCCCATAAAGAAAATCGAGAAATTCACGTCACTGGGTTGGCCAAGAATTTGTGATCGTCTGGGGGAAAAGGCCGATCTCTCCTGGGTTGATTTTTAGCAATCCTCAAACGGGTCAAGTGGGTTTCGCTGAGTCGCGGGAGTAGCGGCGACCAGAATCCAGCTTCTATAGGGCCACTTAGAGGATCGGCCGAAGGAACTGGTTTGTTTTTTTCTCGTGACCGATCGTCGTCGAGTCACCATGGCCAGGTAAGACGACAGTATCATCGGCGAGCGGTAGGATTTTTGCTGACATTGACTCCATGAGCTGAGAAAAGGAGCCACCTGGCAAGTCGGTTCTTCCAATGGACCCCCTAAAAAGGTGATCTCCCGAAAACAGTATGGGGGGTTGATCGTCAATCTTTAATGAAATGCAGACTGACCCTTGTGTGTGGCCTGGCGTATGCAATGCTATGAATTTCATACCAGCCCCGCTGACACTATCTCCATCCTGCAAGTCTGATATCAACTCGGGTGGCCGAAAGTCAAACCCGGTTGACTCAAGAGCCGATCTGAGCATGCTAGAAGACGATATTGGATCATCTAGCATGTGGCGGTCTAAGGGGTGTATATACGTTTCAGCCATAGTCGGAAGACCGATATGTTGAAAGTGATCCGAGGACATGGTAACGAAGGTGGACACTCCGCCAACATGATCTACATGACCGTGAGTAGCTATGATAGCGACCGGCGTCAGTCCCCAATGGTTTATTCGCTCAACAACGGCTTGCGGGTCAGGGGGTAGGTCAATCAGAACACACTCCTTATGATTTACTGAGACGATCCAACAGTTGGTAGATGCAACCCAGAGGGGAATACCGTCAATTATCATTTCAGACCGCCATTTAGGAACCGATTACCTGCATTGTAAGCTAGCGTGCTTTTTCAACACAGATGACTGCGGGTTTGTTTCCAGTTTTGTCGATACAAGGAGATCTAGGTGAGCACAAGAGTTGTCATTGCAGAAGATGAAGCGATCATTCGCCTCGACCTCAAGGAGACTCTTCAAGCCGAAGGTTATGAAGTCGTGGGGGCTTTTGGTCGAGGCGATGAAGCGCTTGACGCGATCCGTGATTTAAAGCCGGACATAGCGATCCTCGATATCCAGATGCCGGTAAAAGACGGAATCGAAGTAGCCACACAGATCACCGAGGAATCAATTTGTGCTGTGCTGATCCTCACGGCTTTCTCCCAAAGGGCCCTCGTTGAAAAGGCACGTCAGGCTGGGGCAATGGCGTATTTAGTCAAGCCCTATCAGGCAGCCGACCTTGTGCCGGCGATAGAATTGGCTCTTTCAAGATATTCGGAGACTAAAGCGCTTCAAAGCGAAGTAGGGGACCTCAAGGACCAGAAAGCGAAAGTAGAAGCCCAGCTCGAGACGCGAAGAGCACTTGAAAGGGCCAAGGGGTTTTTGATGGACAACTATAAAATGGGAGAGGCGGAAGCGTTCCGCTTCATCCAAACTATGGCGATGAACCAGCGGAAGACCATGAAGGAGGTTTCGGCATCCATCATGGAAGGTCTGACGAAGCCCGATAAGTAGTGACACGTGGCTTATGCAGATGTCTCGGCAACCAAAGAAATCTTTGGATTGCTACACTCTGGTGTCTGGGCTTGGCTCTGTTAGGCTTGAGTTGTGGCACTCACCCTTCTAGTAGATGCTTATTCTCTCGCATTCAGAGCCTTCTTTGCGCTACCTGACAATCTGGAAACCGAAGGGGGACAGCCAACTAACGCTCTTCATGGCTTTTCGAATATGCTTGCGACTCTCCTGCAGAGCTACCAGCCTGACAGAGTGGTAGTCGCTTTTGACGCCAAAGGAAAGACTTTCAGAGATGATCTCTACGCGGACTATAAGGGTCACCGTCCCCCCGTCCCAGAGAAACTACTGAGCCAGTTTCCTCTGTTGAGGGAACTTCTTGACGCTCTTGGTATCGCTTGGATCGAAGCAGCAGGATTCGAAGCTGATGACGTAATTGCTACGCTCGCCACCAGCGCTACCGAACGAGGTGACACCGTTTACATAGTTACTGGAGATCGAGACAGTTTTCAACTGGTGAGAGATCCGGACATAACGGTGCTTTACAACAAAAGGGGGGTAAGTGAGGTCGACTTTATGGACGAGGCGGCCGTGCTCTCAAAAGTTGGAGTACCCGCCGCCCTCTATCCTCATCTAGCTTCCTTGAGAGGGGACCCGTCTGACAACATAATTGGAGTTAGCGGCGTGGGCGAAAAGACTGCCGCCAAGTTGATTAACGACTATGGTTCCGTAGACGAGGTACTACTGCACCTCGATAGCTTGTCACCGAAGCTAAAGGAATCGATTTCGCAAGCAAGCGAAAGAGTGCGGGAGAATCTGAAACTCTCTTTGCTGGTGCGCGACGTTCCGATTGAAACTGACCTTGAAAAGTTTAATTTGGCGAAGTGGGACTCGGCGCGAGCACGAGAAGTGCTCTACTCATTCGGGCTTAGACGGGCATATGATCGCTTCCGGACCGCTTTCTCGCATCGAGTCGATATAGCCGGTACCCAATCATCTGAAAAGGCAGCCTTCAATCTTCCATTAGTTGAAGTGAACTCATTCCAATTTTCTCAGAGGGTAAGTTCGGCAGATTCGCTCTATGTTCAAGGGCTTTGGGCTAACGAACCAGGTCGATCGCCCCTCTTGGGCTTGGCACTTGCGATTGCGAAGGAACCTGGAACCCTGCTGGTTGGGACTTTTGAGCACACTGGATCAGAATGGTTGGAAGTTCTCCAGACCATTGGCCAGAAGAAACTACTTGGTGTCAATCTAAAGCCGCTAGCGCGTTCGATGCTTGACCTTGGAGTCAATATTGCACTGGCCACTATCTCTAGTGACATCTCCATTGCTGATTATCTTTTAGAGCCGTCCTCTGGTCGATACGCGTTACCAGACTTAGCTCAAAAGTGGCTCGGCATCGAACTGACCACCGAGACGCACACCACACTGTTCGCCAGCCCAAGTCTG
>JAKAPB010000055.1 GCA_021823045.1 Actinomycetes bacterium
GGGACCGGTGGCGATCGATCCCTCGCTGCCGGATTGGCTTCGGAGGTTTCGAGACTGATCTCCGGTGACCTCTCTGGGATCGTAGGTGGATCGGGGGTAAGTCTCTTTGATACGCCGAGTGTCGTAGTCGACCTATCCTCGCTCATTGGGACCTCCGGATTCGCAATAACTGTCAATCTCCTGATGGCACATCGACAGAACTACCTCCATTTGGGTCGGGCAAAAGGGAGCTTTTTGGTGGTAGACGAGGCTTGGGCCCTCCTGAACTCGAAAACCCAGGTGGAGTGGTTTTTGTCACTTTGGAAACTGAGCAGGTCGTACGGAATTTCGAATATTGCAATACAGCATCGGCTATCGGATCTCTACTACGACCGGGCTCTCGGACTCGCTTTGGATTCAGAGACCTTTGTCGTCTATTCGCAGCCGAGCTCTGAGTGCAAAGTGGCGTGTGACTTCATGGCGATCCCGGATCACTTAGCCAAGGCTATGGTGCGCTTAGCGAGGGGAAGCGCAATCTGGAAGGTTGGTCGACGAGTATCGCTGGTTTCACACAAGCTCCATCGACTAGAAAGGCCGATCTGCGATACCGATCAGGCGCTGACCGGAGGGAGAAGGAGCACGGAGCGACCCTCAGGCGGTTCTGGGGCTAACTACGGCCCTGGTTATCTAGCTTCAGATGCCCGATCAAAGGATAGGTACCGATGATCAGGTCCGCCGAAGGCCTTCTTCTAGCCGCAACGCTGATCTATCTCCTCTACTCGAACGATAGGGGTACCCACTCTGTACCCCGTATTGGCTCACCCTTTGTCCATCACGAACGGAGCCAGTCCAGCCGAGTCGGCGGCCTAACGACTAGGGATTTGGTCAGGGGTTCAAAGAAGCCGCTCTCCTACAAGAGGTCGCTAATCGCTGCACTGGACAATGAAGACTCGATAATCGTCTTTGGGCCGACTAGGTCCGGCAAGACTCGAAATGTAGCTGCGCCGATTGTCAAATCCTCCGCTGGATCAGTAGTCGTCACCAGCGTGAAGAAAGACATTGTCAACTTGACCTACGCAGAGCGGGTTAGTGACTCGAAGGTCTATTTTTTAGGGGACCGCTGCGGACTCGACGGGACAAGTTACTACTGGGATCCCGTTGATGAGGTTCGAGACTTCCAAAGCGCAAAGGCCGTCGCCGACAACCTAGTATCTCATGCCCCAGGCAACTTCACTGGGGCGTCTGATACCAAGCTTTGGTACCAACTCTCATCGCGGCTTTTAGCACCGGTCATGCTCGCAGCTATGTACCGGGGCCTAGGAATTAACGGCGTGATATCCTGGTTGGACTCTGGTTCTTTTCAAGAGCCATATGAAATACTCCAGCATCATCACGAGGATCAGGGAGCCCAGACGATCGACTCGGTTAGATACTGGGACGAAAAACAGATCTCTTCGGTGCTGATAACTATCTTGAGCGTAGTCCAGTCGGTCGAATTAGCCTTATCTTCGGTACCGGTGACATCGAAGTGCCTCGTGGTAGCGGATCTCTTTGCACAAGGTGCAGGGGCCTTCACCCTCTATATGACGACCGATTTCGCACATCAAAGGCGACTTGCTCCCTATTTTGGAGCACTTAACTCGACGCTGGCATCATCGGCACTCGCCAGAGGGGATATCAATAGCAGGCTGACCTTTGTTTTAGATGAGGCGGCAAACACCGCGCCGATGGTCGAACTAGCCGAACTCGCCTCTTTAGGCCAAGGTTTGGGGGTAAGGCTCGTGACTATTTTGCAGGATGTCTCTCAGCTCAAAAGCGCTTATTCGCTGGCGGCTAATACCGTGGTCAATAACCACCGAGCAAAGCTATTTCTCGCCGGTATATCCGATCCTGAGACGGCAAGTTTGGCCGAATCGCTGATCTCAGCCTCGTCGGCTTTTCCTTTGGATTTTGCCGTCAGGACCCTTTCGAATCGGACCGCACTGTTGGTGCAGGCGAATGCGAGAGCGGAACTAGTCAGATTCAACGCACGTAGAAGATACTTTTTTCGCTAAATACTGAAATGTACTCAGTTTGAGAGATTAATTGCCGATCATCAATTCATGTCTATTGACCATCTTGCACAAGTGCTGTGGGGGCAGAGCTCTCTTTTGGATGAGCTCGAGTTTCGCCTTGAGTCGTTGGAACTAGTCGCCCGCTCCGGGAGGCATGGCAGGGTCGGCAAGGCCTGCCAGGAGGTCGCGAGTGTGCAAGCTCAGATCGATGAGCTGGAGAAGAAGCGAATCGAGTATTCGGGGGAATTTGCATCGTCGTTGGGAATCAATCCGTCCTCGACGCTCAAGACGATCATCGAGAACTCGCCAGAGGAGTGGAGGGAGCCTTTGGAGGAGACCCGAATCGACCTCACCAGCAAACTTGCGAGGATTGCACAGCTCACAGAGAGCCTCAAAGGGGTACTTTCACAGAGACTTGAGGTGGTCAATACCGTCCTGCGGGTAGTGTCGGCGCCAGCTGGAGTATACGGCGCAGACGGGCTAGCAAGCTCGGTTCGCCCGACGCTTTTGAGCGAGGCAGTATGAGCGGTTCCGGCATGGGGATTGCGCTCAGTGGACTCGACGCGTCTCAAGTCGGACTCGACGTAGTTTCCCAGAATATATCCAATGCGAATACTCCGGGTTATATCGCCGAATCAGCCAATTTTACCGCAGTTCAAGATCCGCTTTCTCTGGTAGGCGGCGGGGTCCAAGTAGCGTCGGTGTCCCAGCTTTCGGATCAGTTTCAAAAGACGATAGAACTAAATGCGAACGCTCAGCAGTCCTACGCTACCCAGACTCAGAGCATAGCGAACCAGGTCATGACCGTTTTTCAGGAACCAGCCACCAATGGTGTCTCAGAGCAGCTCGCCAACTTCTGGTCGTCTTTTGACCAAGTGGCAAATAATCCGACCAACCTGGCGGCTCGGGCCCAAGTCGTTTCCAACGCCCAAAATCTCGCTAATACCTTCAACCAGGACTCCAATACCTTAGTTAATCTCGCTAGTGCGACTTCAAGTTCAATCCAGAGCCAAGTGCAGACCCTAAATAGCGAGCTTTCGACATTAGCGAGTCTGAACGGAGCGATCCACGCAGCCGGCACAAATTCGGATCAGACGCTCATAGATCAGCAGAACGCACTATTGGATAAGATCTCGTCGCAGATCGGCGCTACCATTCAGCACCAGAATGACGGCACGGTAAATGTGCTTTTAAATGGTGTAATGCTAGTGCAGGGAAACCTAGCCCCCCAGACGATTAGCTACTCCGGTGCGTCGGCGGGAGCGACCCCTCCCTATGGGCTGCTTATTGGGGGAGCAAACCAGCAAATACCGACGTCTGGAACGGTCGGGGGCCTGCTGAACGCGGTCAATACTACGATACCGGACTATCAGGCCAAGCTTTATAGCGTTGCGAATTCGTTGGTAAATCTGGTAAATGGCCAGCAGGAGAGTGGCGCTTACCTCGTTCCAACGACGAGCGGCGGAACCACCACCTACACCACGAACTCAGCTTCGACCATGGCTATCTTCCAGCCGCTTTCCGTTTCTGCCTCGGGTGCATTCACTATGTCGGTGAATCCCAACCTACTGCCGACCAGTTCCCCGACGGCGGCGGACCCCGGGCCGTGGGGCTTGGCCGCGGCGGCGAATTCTACGACCCCAAACGCTGGTGATGGATCAAATGCGCAGATCATAGCGGAGTTTGCCAACTCTACAGCTGGCCCGGATGCCGCTTGGGCGCAGGCTTCTGGGCAGATCGGCTTGGACGTCTCGAACGCTAATGCGGCACTTAGCACAGCCCAGACCAACTACCAGAGTGCCTATCAGTCGGACCAGGCTGTCTCTGGTGTGCAGCAGAATCAGCAGATGGTCAATATGGTTAACTATCAGCAGAGTTACCAGGCTGCGGCGAAGTTGATCGCAACTCTCGCCCAGACGGTACAGAGTCTCTTGGCGGCGGTATGACTAGTAGCTACATTCCCGGGCTTACCCAGCAGAGCCTTTCGTCGGAGCTCGCTTTTCAGCTTAATAACACCCAGACCGAGCTCAATAATTTAACTTCGCAACTGTCGGCCGGCGTAAACGTAACGAAGCCTTCCGACAATCCAACTGCGCTGGTACAGATCCTCGGAGTTCAGTCGCAGTTGACTCGCTACACCCAGTATCAGGCGAATGCGACGGACGGATTAGGGTTGGCGAGCCTCGCCAACTCATCGATGTCCGACGCCGTGAATATCTTGCAGCAGGCGCGTGTCACCCTACTCCAAGCGGGTTCGCCAGGCGCAGCCCAGGGTGCGCCTGGACTAGTGGCTTCGCTTCAGTCCGATATGAAGTCGTTATTGGCGATTGGTAATACTACCTATCTCGGGACCGCAGTTTTTGGAGGCACTTCGGGGGTTCCTGCGGCATACAGTTCCACGGGTACCTACTTGGGCAATTCCACCAGTCCAACCAGAACAGTCGCCCCTTCGTACCAAGTCCCCGTTTCCGTGACTGATCCCTTTAGTGCCATGCTCACAGCGTTACAAGGCGCGATTACCGACCTATCGGCAAATCCTCCGAACACAAATAAAGTGGTAACTACAGATTTGCAGAACTTCGATACCGCTTTTCAAGGTGTGCAGAATGCGGCCGGGCAGGCGGGTTCGAATGTGCAGCAGCTGACATTAGATCAACAGCAGGCTACGCTGTCGGTACAGAACTTGACAACCGAGCTTGGGAGCCTGCAGAATCTAAATATGGCCCAAGCCACGACTCAGTTTCAGCAGGTCCAAAATAACTATCAGATAGCGCTCTATGTGACTTCGAAGTCAGTTCAGCAGACTTTGGCACAGTACTTGGGTTAGAAGAGGGGAACACGAGTTGACATCCAATACCGAAGACGTCAAGGTCGAAGCTCCGGTGGGGCCTGCGCCAATGATCTTCCAGTTTCCTGCGGGAATTCCGGGTTATGAGTCATCGCGGATCTATCACCTATTCAAGCTCGGTCCGGAGTTTGGTCCCTACATGGCGCTTCGCTGTATCGACGAAGGAGGAGGGCCGACCTTCGTTCTGGTTCATGCGAATGACTCAATCGGAGAGTACATTATCGAGATAGACGATGAACACCAGGAGAAGCTCGGCCTCGAGAACTCAGAAGACGCGCTAGTGATGATGATCTGCACTCTAGGTCGGAGGTCTTCAGCGCCTACCTGTAACACCTATGCCCCGATCGTGTTCAATATCGCTAACAAGCTCGCTTACCAAGTTCCTCAGCCTGGATCGGAATTTGAGCTGAAGGTTCAGCTCAAAGAGGTATTTTTCGATGCTAACCGGGCGCAAACCCAGAGTGCTCAGGCTTAGAGCAGCAAAAAAAGAGCATGCTTATAAAGCTATGACAGTTCACGGGTTATTTACCCCTTGGAATCCAAATGTCCTGGATCATGTTTGGGAAAGGTGCAGCTCAAGGGCCTATTGATCAAAAGTCGATCGTGTGCTTTGGAATCCGAGGGGACTTGACTTGTCTAGCTTTATAAGCATGAAAAAGAGCTTCTGCTAAGCATTCTTTGGCGGTTCCAGCAGTTCGTCGGTTGCTATAGCAGCTTCTCGGTTGGCTTTCTGTAGGGCTTCGAATACCTCTTGCCTGTGGACATCAACTTCGCGAGGTGCGCTTATGCCTATTCTGACCTGGTCCCGATGCACGTCGAGAATGGTTATCACGATGTCCTTGCCAATGACGATGCTCTGGTTGGCTCGTCGAGTAAGAACAAGCATTACGCCTCCTTGCGCGGCCTTTAGTGACCGAGGCCCAGCCTACTATTCAGCTGCTATAACTCTAGATTCTCTCGATGGTGAAATATGGTTTTCGGATGGTTTTAATGATCTGATAAATGCCTCTGGATTGGACCACCTCCCTATTCCCACCTGCCCTTGGTCGTTGATTTTGCACACGAAGGTTTATTTTTTGCTTTTTGCCGCCTATTAGGCACAGATCGCGAAGTAGCGGAAATGACTATCTACAAGGTGGATTGCCGTTAAAGAGTTATGGGTTTGATGTCGAATTAAATGGAACTTCCCCTGCAGATGCCACGTCGTGGTTAAGATTCAAAAAGGAGTCTCGAGAGATGCTGGCACTTGTAATTGATGACTCGAAGACAACTCGAATGATCTTGCGACGCATGCTCAAAGAGCTTGGATTTGAAGTCGAGGAGGCTGAAAACGGCCAGGAGGCGTTGGATCTTTTGGAGTCCGGTTTTGCTCCAAATATCGTGCTGGTGGATTGGAACATGCCGGTAATGGACGGGTATCAGTTTGTGAAAGCGGTTCGAGCCAAGCCAAAGTTTAACAAGCTAGTGCTGATGATGGTGACGACGGAGACCGAGTTAGACAGGCTGACTGCCGCACTAGAGGTGGGCATCGACGAGTATGTGATGAAGCCCTTCACCAAGGAAGTGATCGAGGAAAAGCTCGAGATCTTGGGATTTGCGCGGAGCTGATAGTGTCATACTCCCACATTTCTGTATTGCCGAGGCCGTCACCCGGTTTTCGCCCCTTTCGACTTTTGGGCTTACTCGTTGTTGAGGTGCTTCATTGGCAACGGAGCAAACTCAAAGCAAAGCCAGACGCGCTACATTGTTTGGCCGCACTCGGTGACGTGCGACCGACCAGCGACCTCTTGGCCGTTGAAAAGGCCGTTTCAGCCGACATCAGCTGGCTTGCAATTTGCTCGCAGGACCGAACGGAGACCGGCGGAGATGGTTCGTCTCCCCGAGCCTCAGTTTCGCAAGAGAAGTTTTTTGCTCCGAGGGTATCGCGATGAGTTCGCTCTCCGAGACCGATTTTGCCTACTTTGCGAGGTTCCTGAAGGAGAAATCCGAGATCGTTTTGGCGCCGGAGAAGGAGTACCTAGTAGAGACTCGCCTTGCGCCGATTCAAAAGAAGCTCGGGCTTTCCTCCTTGGGAGAGATGATGAGCAAGCTGCGACTTGAGCCCTTCGGTGCCCTTCACAACGAGGTCATCGAGGCAATGACGACTAATGAGACCTACTTCTTCCGAGATGTAAAGCCATTCGAAGCCTTAAGAAACGAGGTCATTCCCGATCTGATCAAGGAGAGGTCATCAACTCGCAGCCTCTCCATTTGGAGTGCAGCGTGCTCATCGGGTCAAGAGGCATATTCGATAAAGATGATACTAAAGGAGTCTTTCCCGCAGCTGGCGAGCTGGAAAACCAGTATTTTTTGCACCGATCTTTCCCAGGAAATGGTCAACCGCACTATCGAAGGTCGCTATAGCCAGCTAGAGGTCAATAGGGGACTGCCGATCCAGATGCTTGTCAGATATTTTCAGAAGATTGGCAGTGATTGGCAGGTGAAGCCGGATTTGAAGGTCGGCGTTGAGGCAAAGGTGATGAATCTTGCAAAGCCGTGGCCGCCACTTCCGCCAATGGATGTCGTGTTTTTGAGAAACGTCCTGATCTACTTTGATCTGGAAGCCAAGGCACAGATACTTGGGAGAGTCGCAAAAGTCCTTGCCCCAGATGGGATACTTTTTCTCGGTGGATCTGAAACAACGCTAAACATCTCTAACGAATACGAAAGAAAGGGAAACTCGGAGACTTCCTACTACGTATTGAAGAAGGCAAAATCCCACACAGCATAGTCAGTAGCTATCTCGTTTGAGATTTGGAGGCGATATCGATTGCGATATCGATTAACTATCCGAGCAAGACAAGAACACGGTCCTCGCTGATGCCGTTCGGAGGTCCTCGTAAGTCGATCCACCACGAACGGGGTTTCCCTTCACCGCGAGTGTCTCACGGATTCCTGACGTGATGCCCGTGACTTCTGGACTTCTGTATCTTTAAACTTATTAATTTTTTGAGTATTGACTCCTTGCTCAGCTCTCGGGTGAAGCGAATGGCTACAATCTGGACTTGCTGGGTAGTGCGATATGGGGTGGCGGTTAGCGCGGCGTTTCGGCTCGCTTGGACTTAGTGGATCGGATGTCAGCGCTAGGGTGGATGATGCCACACCTGAGCAGAGTGGGAGGCTGGAAAATGCTCCTTGGTCGTGGGTCTAAAGGGTATTTAGGTCGTTTTTCTCGGGTTTTAGTAGTGGTTCTTACGCTGTTATTGCCAGCCTTTGGGCTGGTTGTTGGCCAGGCGACCCAGGCAGCCGCTACGTCTTGTCTATCTGCCGGTACCACGGGCCTCACCGCTGCGGTGCTAGCCGCGCCAAATCAGA
>JAKAPB010000056.1 GCA_021823045.1 Actinomycetes bacterium
ATCTTGATCTCCGATTCCCTCGAAAAGGCAGGATTGCCCCGTGACGCGGTCAGCCTGGTAAAGGATACTAGGAGGGAATCGGCCATCGACTTTATGCGGCTGGAGGGCTACATCGACTGCCTCATTCCGAGGGGTGGCAAGTCGTTGATAAAGGCAATCAAGGAGAATGCGACCGTTCCCTACATCATCGACGGCGATGGTAATTGTCACATCTACGTGGACGAGTACGCCGATCTGGCCATGGCGACCTCAATCGTAGCTAATGCGAAGTGTCAAAGGCCAGGAGTGTGCAACGCTGTCGAGTCACTTCTGGTGCACGAAGCGGTGGCCAAAGATTTTCTCTCTATGTTGCGGCCGGAGCTGTCGGGGGTGGAGATCAGGGGGGATGAGCGTACCCTCGGCTACTACCCAGGTTCCGTCATGGCCACCGAAGAGGATTATGCAACAGAGTTCCTGGAGCTAATTCTTTCGGTAAAGGTGGTCGAATCTATCGAAGAGGCGACGATGCACATCCAAAAGTATGGCAGTGGCCATTCCGAGGCGATTGTGACTTCAGATATCCAGAGGGCAAACTTCTTTATCGCTAATGTCGACTCGGCGGCAGTTCTGGTAAACGCTTCTACCCGATTCGTCGACGGCGGAGAAGTGGGCTTTGGGGCGGAGATCGGCATCTCGACCCAGAAGTTGCATGCGAGGGGCCCGATGGGGCTAGAGGCACTGACGACCCTTCGGTTCGTAATTGAAGGAGAGGGGCAAGTCAGATAGTGATAAAGAATGACTGGAAGGAGCACGAGAATTTTCAGGGAATCGAGGTGGTTGCTGATTCACTTCGAGGCACCGGATACCTTCCATCCCGGCAGATAGCCACCACCGTCTACCTAGCCGCCCGTCTAGGCAAGCCAATTTTGGTCGAAGGTCCCGCAGGCACCGGCAAGACCGAACTTGCCAAGGCCGTGGCGGCCTTTGCCCGGGCCGAGCTGATCAGGCTGCAGTGCTATGAGGGTCTTGACGAATCCAAGGCACTCTACGAGTGGAACTACCGAAAGCAGCTACTTCGTATCCAGGCGGACCGCGCCGGTGTCGAAGCCGTTGAACAGAAAGATGGTTGGTCGAAGATCGGTCAAGACATCTTCGACGAGGAGTTCCTCTTGGAGCGCCCACTTTTGGCGGCTATCCGTTCCAGAAAATCGGCGGTGCTACTAGTCGATGAAGTGGACCGAATGGAGGTAGAGACCGAAGCCCTCCTCCTCGAGATTCTGTCGGATTTTCAAGTCAGCGTTCCCGAACTGGGCACCATCGCAGCCGAGAGCCTTCCGTTGGTCTTTTTGACTTCTAACGGTACGAGGGACCTGTCTGAGGCACTCAAGAGGCGTTGCCTCTTTTTGTATATCGATTACCCGACGCCAGAGCGGGAGCTTGAGATCCTAGAGCAGAAGGTTCCGGGATTGAATTCACATCTGGCAAATCAGATCGTGGGCTTTATAGCCGGACTCCGAAGCCTCGACCTCAAGAAGTCCCCGTCGATCTCGGAGAGTCTCGACTGGGCGAGGGCCCTGCTAGAGATGGGAATTGTAAGCCTCGATGACCCGGTTGTTCCAGATACCCTACATCTGCTATTGAAGTACAGGTCTGACGTTGAGGCGGGGATAAAAGAACTTACCCCCTCGAGTCGCAGTTAGCGCGCTATGCTCGAACTTCTAATCGGCTTCGCCACCGCTCTGAGGGCGACCGGAATCTCGTGTTCTCAATCGGAGTTGATCGATGCTTCTCACATCCTTAGTGAGATAGATTTTTTGAACCGGGATCAGTTGAGGGACTCCCTCAGGTGCGCGATGGTCAAGGACCCTCTACATATCGATGCCTTTGATCGTCTCTTTGAGGTCTTTTTTAGCCTCAAGGGCTTTGATCACATGGGGGGAGAGGACGACCTCGAGGGTCCCGGGGAGCAGGACTACCAGGATGAAATAGATCTTACGGACCTGTTGGCAAAGGCACTTTTGCAAAATGACCGTGAGAAATTGACCAGATATGTCCGTCAAGCGGTGAGCAGGTTTGGGGGAATCGAAAAGGGGAGGGCTGTCAGCGGCCTCTACTACGCATATCGAACCCTTCGCCAAATTGACTTGGAACGGATTCTTTTACTACTCGAAGCCGATTTAGAACGAGAGGGCGGTTCCGAGTTAGATAGGAAGCTCCACAAGCTAAAGGCGAAGAGGCTCGTCGATACCCTAAAGGCACAAGTGACCAAGGAGGTGACCGAACTGCTCGTCGAGGATAGAGGACCAGTCGCAGTAGCGAGGACCTTGGCTGTTACCTTGCCCGAGGACATAGAGATCGTCAGGGCGTCACGGGAAGAGCTGGCGAGAATGCAAAGTACGGTCGAACCATTGGCACGAAAGCTCGCTGCGAGGCTCGCTCAGAAGCACAGGAGTCAGAATAGCCGTCATGTTGATATGCGAAAGACGATGAGAGCGTCGCTTAGCTATGGCGGGACGCCGGTCGAACTGGTTACTAAACCCCCCAGACCACATAAGCCGGAGATATTTCTGGTCGCCGACGTGTCTGGATCGGTTGCGAGCTTCTCGAGGTTCACGATGCAACTGGTGTTCGCAATGAGTTCACAGTTCTCAAAGGTCCGTTCTTTCGCTTTTATAGATGAGGTCGACGAGGTCACCAGTTTTTTCAGCTCGGCAAAGGATATCAACGAGGCGATGCGACTGGTCAACACCCAGGCGAAGGTCGTCTGGTTGGACGGGCATTCTGATTATGGCAGGTGTTTAGAAAGCTTCTGGGAGAGGTATCACACCGACCTGACCAGGAGGTCGAGCGTTATCATCTGTGGAGACGCAAGAAACAACTACCACGCCGCGAAACCGGAAGTTCTAAAGCTGATCAAGGGGGCCTCCAAGCACCTCTTCTGGTTGAACCCAGAACCACACGCCTACTGGAACAGCGGCGATTCGGTCATTTCTCGCTACGCAGAGTATTGTGACGGCGTATACGAAGTTAGATCCCTTCGTCACCTAGAGCGATTTATCACTGAAGCCATTTGAACTGAAGCCATTTGAACTTGAGCTGGAACTGCGTTGTTGGTAGTTATTAGGCACGCTTCGGGCCTCTCTGCCGAACTTGGGATAGTGGGTGGTCACCTTGGTTGTCGTGGGCTGAGCAAAAAGGGCAGACTGGAGGCTATAAGCCGCGCCGAGAGGCTCCAGGCTATGGGGATCAGGCTGGATGTTTTGGGTCAGAGCAATATCCTACGTTCCCAAGAGACCGCAGAGGTTATCGCACCATACCTTTCGGCGAGGCTCCTAGAAGCAACTTGCGACCTCTGCGAGCTACACCCCGGCCCCTATGACGGCCTGCCCGTCCGATCACTTCCGACGTCGATAGACCCATACTTAGACCCCAGTGCCCCATACCTTCCCGGCGCTGAGACCGTTTCGGAGCTCAATTTTCGAGTGGAGAGTTACCTCGGCGAGCTTGTCGACTACTCGATGGACCACGGCGTCGGGGTCGTGGTCCATCTCGGTGTGATTAGGGCGATAGCGGAAATGACTATTGGAGTAGATCCGGACACACTCGTCAAGTATTCCCATCCGGCGAGCGCTTGGATTTTCAAGCTATCAAAGTCAAAGGGTGGGCGACCCTATCTCCAGCTCCAGGGTGCTAGCAGGTGAGATCGGTATCGTAAGTATGGCCACCGATTGTCACTGATCCCGTTTGGACTATTACAATCTGGCCACCACCGAACGAGTTGGAAGCCGAACACGCAGTCGATGGATCAACTCCGGGTAGAGCTACCCATATCTGCGTATTGGCCGGTAGTGTCGCTCCGCCGGTAATTTCACCCCACTGCTTTGGAGTGGAGTAGACCCCTACCGTTATACCTACCGACTTGAAGAAGTTGATCGCTCCGAGTATGTCCTGGTAGTCCTGGGCCTGGGCCGCAGGTGCGAGCAGGTTGGGGCCAGGAGTGGTCGCCGCCCACTGCCCACTTGTCTCCACGTCGAGCCACCAGTTTGGCGAGGAGACGTTGGAGGTCTGCCCATATTGGTAGGCGTATTGGGCTTGCTTGAATCCGAAGTTATAAGCCTGGCAATTTAGATCCGTGGTTGCACAGTTGCCGGCAGGTCCGGTCATGTAGGAGGGCGAACCGTAGTCGGTAGGAGGGTTAGTGCCGTCTGATGGCCAGTTCATAAAGGCATATAGCGAGAGGTTCTGACCCGCCCACTGTGCCTCCTGCACTAGACATGGATTTTGAAAACTGAAGCTCCATCCAACCGCCTCGACTATCGCCAATGGTGCAGTAGGAGGCAGGGCGGAACATTGGAAGTTAGAGATGTCATAGCCGGTAGCACCTGGAGAGTAAGCGGTCGGAATGTTGACCGCGGCTATACCCACAATCGGGGCGGAGACCGGGCTTGTGGCGGCTGAGCCGTAGAAGGCTGCGTCGCCGAAGGAGAAGATACCTCCATCCGAAGCGACTAGCCAGTATCCGAGGCCATCTGGGGTGGATGCCATCCCGACGATCGGCTTATTGAGAACCATCGCCCCGGTAGATCCGTAATACTGGGCATCCCCGAAGGAGAAGACCCCTCCATCCGAAGCGACTAGCCAGTACCCCTTGCCATCTGGGGTGGATGCCATCCCGACGATCGGCTTATTGAGAACCATCGCACCGGTTGATCCGTAATACTGTGCATCCCCGAAGGAGAAGACCCCTCCATCCGAAGCGACCAGCCAGTACCCCTTGCCATCTGGGGTGGATGCCATCCCGACGATCGGCTTATTGAGAACCATCCCCCCGGTAGATCCGTAATACTGGGCATCCCCGAAGGAGAAGACCCCTCCATCCGAAGCGACCAGCCAGTACCCCAATCCGTCCGGGGTAGATACGGAGGCTACGATAGGTTTGTTCAGTTTCGTTCCAACCAGGCTGCCATGGCTGTGGACATTGAAGGGGTAAATAGCGCCGTCGGAGCCCACGAGGTTATAGCCAGAGACTCCTGAGAACGACGCCAGCGCACTATGGGCAGTAGCGGTAGTTTGGGTTTGCTTCGTTGAGCTTTGGTAGAGGGTCGGAGCTATCCAGAGCAACGCCAATGCAATGGCGCTAGACATCAAGACTCGCTTCGCCCCCAAACGCAGAAGGTCTCCCCCGAAGTTTTTAAAATTCACTACAACCTACTCCCTAATGGTGGACACGCTAGGCAAGAGCCGCCAGATCCATTAATCGGCAAACTTGAACGCTTGCTGAATACCGTAAACGAAATGAACTAGGTTTCTTGACGTTTGAGAAAAAATGAGAAAAGACTTTAATTCTGGGCTTTGATTTGGATGTGCGCTAAATGGCCTCGAAAATGCATGAGTCCCGTAATGAGGGGCCAAAAGTCACGCAGAGGAACACCGCTCAGCATGAGTCCGCCGACCTCTCAAGGAGGAATATACAACCGTATAGCAGTGATTGCATAAATAATCGCATGCATTCACGAGCGGCAGTTCTCCTCTGAATTGGCAAAGTCTGCCAAGAGACGATGGCCCAAGAAGTCTTTTTGTGCCGATGGAAACAGGAAGCACGAGTCGAACTAGCCGAGTTCGACCTGGTGGCAAGGGACGCTTCGCGACTACGAAAGGCCGCTACAGAAGCTTTGCCTTCAGACCGCCTATCTGCCTCCTCACAAGACATTGGTCTCCTAGACGGCGGTTTAGCCACGAAAAATCTCTAGTTGTTGCTTAAAGTTGGACTCGTTTGTCAGCTGACGCTATCCAGAACTGCTCTACGACAATCGGAGGTGCTAGCGAAGTCGTAGCGGCGGAGATGCCGAGCTACCTTCGATCGCTATTAGGGCGAGTTTGGCAGCCTGATTTTCTGAAACATCGCTCGATTGATTCGTTTTGGATCCGCGCTCGTCGTTTCTGGTGTCTGCAGCTTGAGAGACAAGTTGTGACCTTCGATGCCCTAGCGAGTCAGATGGGTTTCTATCCTGATGGTCATATTGGGTAAAACGGCGGTCGGCTCTCGCCGCCGAGTCACATAAGACGAATATTTTTGTTTTTCAAATCAAATCGTAGCTCCCGGTATCCACTGGTACTGTTCGAGATGGACGAAGCGGATGTTGGTCTCAATACCCGCCCGAGACCCGACTGGTAGGATTTTCGAGGTTAGCTATCGGGTCCGCAGTGTCACCGGATAAGCAGTTCGGCCACCCTGTACGCGAGGTCCAAACTCTGACGAGCGTTCAGCCGCGGGTCACAGATGGTGTTGTAGTTTGAATCGAGCTCGCTTAGCAGGATTTCCTCCGAGCCACCGACGCATTCGGTGACGTCGTCTCCTGTCAACTCGATGTGAACACCCCCGGCCCAGGTCCCTATGGACCGGTGGACTTCGAAAAATAGCCTTATCTCTTCGAGTACGTCTTCGAATCTTCGGGTCTTATAACCCGATTCCGATACGAAGGTGTTGCCGTGCATCGGATCACACGACCATATCACCGGGTAACCTTCGTTGCGAACGGCCTCGACTAGAGGCGGAAGGGAGTCCTCGATCTGTGACCTCCCCATCCTGGAAATGAGGGTGAGACGTCCGGGCTGTTTTTTGGGGTCGAGGATTGCGCAGAGTTCAAGCAACTCATCACTAGATATCTTCGGACTCACTTTGCAACCGATAGGGTTGGCAACCCCGGAAGCATAGCGGATGTGGGCCGAATCAACCTGACGGGTTCTTTCTCCAATCCAGATCATGTGGGCCGAGAGGTCATAGTAGAGGTCTGTGTTTGCTACCTTGTGGGTCAAAGCTGCGTCATAGTGCAGCAGTAGTGCCTCGTGGCTGGTCCAGAAGTCCACTTGCCCTAGTGCCGCTTCGTCAGCGAGGTCGATCCCGCAGGCCGCCATGAACTTGAGTGCCCGGGTAATTTCTGAAGCTATGGTGTCGTAACGCTCACCTTCGGAAGATGTAGCCACAAATTCCTGGTTCCAGTTGTGAACCTGCGATAGGTCAGCGAAGCCGCCACGAGTCAGCGACCGTAAAAGGTTCAGCGTCGAAGCAGATATGTTGTACGCCTCGATCAGGCGTCCGGGATCTGGCCTCCTGGCTTCGATGTCAAATGCATCATCATGGATGATGTGACCCCTAAACGAAGGCAATTCAACGCCTTTGTACTTCTCCAACGGTGAAGACCTCGGTTTGGCGTACTGTCCGGCGATCCTACCGACTTTGACCACCGGAACACCGGACGAGTAGGTTAGCACCACCGCCATCTGCAGGATAACCTTGAGTCTCCTTCTGACCGAAGCCGCCGAGTGGTCGTGAAATGACTCTGCGCAGTCCCCGGCCTGCAAGACAAAGGCCCTTCCCTTTGATACCTGCGCTAGAGCGTCTTTAAGCGCTACGATCTCGTTGGGATATACCAGCGGTGGAAAGGTCGACAGCTCTTTGGTGGCCGTTTCCAGAGCGAGCGGATCTGGCCAATCGGGCTGCTGCTCGGCATGCCTTTCCATCCAGTCCCACGGCGTCCACGCCATTTGAGAGCCTTTCTATTCTAAGCAAGCTTTTAGGAGAGAGTTTCTTTTGATCACATTGTCGTCGGAAGCCCTTTGCATAAACAGTAGTGGCAAGAGCGAAGAATCACCATGTTTGTATCGCGTGTGCAAATCTCAACTGGTATATATGCCCTAACGCCCGCCATGGGGACTTAAATTGTCTTATGGCAAATTTTCGATTTGGAGTTCAGCTTTCTGCGGCGTCCAATGCAAAGCAGTGGATGTCGATCGTGAAACGGATCGAGAGTTTGCGCTACTCGACCATAATGGTTCCGGATCACTTTGATGCCCAGCTGTCACCGATATCGGCACTCTCCTTCGCAGCGGCAGCGACCGAGACGGTAAATGTAGGTACCCTTGTTGCCTCCAATGACTACCGCCATCCAGTCGTGCTGGCAAGGGAGATCACTACCTTATCTGCGCTTAGCGGCGGGAGGGTGGAGCTTGGCCTGGGAGCCGGATGGTTGAAGGCCGATTACGAATCTTCGGGTTTGAGTCTTGATCCCCCCGGGACTCGGGTGGCCCGCCTAGGCGAGTCCGTCGAGATCATGAAGTCGATGTTTCAAGGGGAAGAGCTAGCTTTTGACGGCGAGTTTTACCAAGTGCACGGTGCGGCCGCATACCCGGCACTCCCCGAAGGTCAACGTCCGCGACTTACCA
>JAKAPB010000057.1 GCA_021823045.1 Actinomycetes bacterium
ATCTAAAAGCTCCGCATATAAGGGAATGATAAGCCTGTTCGTAGAAATGGCAAAGTCCAAAACCAAAAAGGGGCCAAAAGACCCTAGAGATTTGTGACTATTCAAAACTAGATATCGAATCCACGCAAACATATTCTGACGCGATTTACTCAGAAATGTACGGGCCTGAATTCCCTTACCAAAGGGCAATACTACCTAATAATCCAGGAGCAGTAAGGGAAATGTCGGTTGTCGACTAGTTAGCACAGAGATCGATCTTCCTGGCCTTGAGGATCCTTTCGACTGAGGATATCAGCCTGGTACGGCTCAACACTCCAGAAGACACAGCCTGATTCAAGGCCGCGACGCTGGCCTTGAAGGTCGTGAACGGGTTTAACGTATTGTACATAACCATGTCCGCCCCAGCTTCGATCGCCCTCACCGTCGCTTGCGGCACCGTCAATCCAATTTGTTGGATCGCTCCGGCTGATAGAGAATCAGTAATCACTAGCCCGTTAAAACCTAAGCTGTTGCGCAGGTAGTTGATGGCGGCAGTTGACAGGCTCGCTGGCTGGGTTGTCAAACCCGGGACCGTGGCATTGGAGACCATGACCACCGGGAGATTAGCCTCGATAGCAGCCTCGAAGGGAATAAGGCCGGTCGTCTTCAACTCACTAAAGGGCAAAGTCGAAGCCGGAGCAACGTCTGTATTGCCGCTGGCCCCGCCTAGACCCGGAAAGTGCTTCACCACCGGGATGACCCCGGCTTCTTCGAGCCCATTAGCGAAAGCAACCCCATCAGCTGCAGCTACACTCGGGATCGCCGAGAAGCTCCTTGTGCCGTCGGGGTTAGTCGCAGATGGACCTGGTCTGCCGTCCACGTCTAGTACCGGCGCTAGGTCCATAGTGACCCCAACTGCCAGGAGCTTCGTCCCGTAGCTAAAGGCGAGCGACTGGATCTGGCTCGGGGTCAGAGTAGCGCCCATGGTCCGTGCCGACGGCATTGCACCCAGTAGACCAGCAAGTCTCTGCACGGCCCCTCCCTCCTCATCAGACATGATTAGCGGGGGCACACCGAGGGGGTTGGCCGTGTCGAGAGATGCAAGTTGTCCCCTAAGCGCAGAGGTTGCCTGCGAACCAAAAAGGATCACTCCGCCCGCGCCGCTGCTCACCTCGGGTGTCGCTAGCAGTGGATCAGCATCATTCACCGGAACGATAATTAAGCTCGCGGAAAGCGCACTGGTTGGCCATCCTGCCAATATCTTTGTATTCGAACACGCAATAGCGGTCGTCGATGGACTCTCAGTGGTAGTGACAATGGCGGTCGTCGGCACGGCGGGAGCCGCTGCGAAGCTGCATCCACCGAGTAGAAGTGCACCTAAAGCAAGTCCGGCCAACCGTGGGCGCTTAGTAAGCCTAGAGATACCCAACAATCCTTTCCCTCTACCATCCGGACCAGTGATCTCCCCGCCATATCAAGGTGTGGATCTACCGACCTATCCGCACTGCATTGTGAGTCGAATACGCCTCAGGCAAAGAGGTCTAAAATGAGCTCACCGCTCTGTGCACCAGGCTACGATCCTAAGCCTTGTCCATGAGTTGGCGCGCCACCTATGGAGGCTTCCTTACTCACCTCTTTCCTAGCAAGGAGGAAATAGGCAATTCCGGCGACGATTATTCCGGTAAAGACCGAGAAGTCCGCTCCGTTCGTTGCGTTGGAGATTGGACTTACATAGTGCGGATAGGCGTCGAGAGCCAGGAGGGACGCAACCATCCCGAGAACCTGGGCGATTATCGCCTGCCAGTGGACACCATTGTTGCGATAGTAGATCCCACCCTTGGTTTTTTGAAGGTCCTCTTCGACGTACTTTTTCTTCCTAAGTACCCAGTCGATAAGGTAGATCGCAGTCCATGGAGCTACCCAGACGACTATGAAGAGCACGAACTCATTCAGCAGGGAATTGAACGAGTTTGAGAAGATAGCATACGATGTCAAAAGGCCACAAATTATCGTATCGAAAAAGACCGCCTGCAATCTAGTAAGCCTGAGTCCAAGTGCCTGAAGGGTTACGCCCGAGGAGTATAGGTCGAGACTGTTGATAGCGAAGAGTTGCACAATCGCCACCAGCAGATATGGCCACAGAAACCAAGCCGAAAAGGCACTGGCCATCCCAGTGATTGAGCCAGAATTACTACCCAGAAACGTGGCTACCGCTGCACCCAGTCCCATAAGCAACACAGAGGGGATGAAGGTGCCCAGAAATACCCACCCAACGATCGCCTTAGGCGAGGAAGCCTTTGGGAGGTATCGAGAATAGTCATTTCCGTTTTCGGTCCAACCAAGACCACTGGTCGTAATGATGAACGCAAGACCTTCAAGCATCGTCTGCCAGTTGGCCCCATGGTGCACCGAATGAACGTTGACCTTAGACAAGCTGAGAGCGGCGAAGATTACGAAGAGAATCACGAATGGCACGAGCAGCACCCGCAAGGTCTTCAGGATTACCTCGTGCCCGAATAGCGGCAAGATCAGTTGGACTACCGAAGCCCCTACGATCAGGGAAATCTTCAAAGCAATTCCAGCGTGTACACCAGAATTCGAAGCCAACGCGAGGCCAGCTATCACGATCAACGCTATGCCTTCGGTCTCAAATCCAACTTGGGTCAACCAGTTGAAAACCGCCAGCAGCTTCGATCCCTTTGGACCATAGGAGGCCCGGTTGATAGTGAAGGTAGTAGTGCCAGCCAATGGCCCCTGAAGGCTTGTCAACCCCAGTAATACCCACGAGAGATTTCCAACCAGGATGATGAATATCGCCTGAGCAAACGAAAGACCAAAGCTCATCAAAACTGCCCCATAGACCAGATATTCGACATTGAATATCGCTCCGGCCCACATCCAAAAGAGGTTGACTGGTCGTGCCCACCTCTCATTGGCTGGCACGTAGTCTATGCCACGCCTCTCGATGCCCAAGGGACCGGCTTCAGCGACCGGTATCTCAAGTACTTCTTTCACCCTCAGCTGCCTCCTACCCGCTCAACCAACCCATCCCGCAGCCTTGTGGCAAGCGGTACCCTAAATCTAATCTTTATCGTTAATCCAGATCGAAGACCTGTCACAATACGGCTAACCACAATGCTGGTTCAATGCTACAAACTCAGACGCCGAAAATAATGCTTGGAATTCAACATTCTCGGCTGTTAACATTTCGCAATATCAGCTGTTCCTGCTGGTCGGTCGATCGGCGTCTCAAACCGCCTTAGTGAGCCAGTATTGGTTCCAACCCGTTTCTATCTAAGCATGCTTCGGCTGTCTTTTCCCTGGTGAAACGAGCCCTCCGATCCGCCGCGCTAGACGTTGCTAGTTCGCCACCAATAGCGCTCTTTGTCCGCTCGCTAGTAGTCATTCTGAATTACAGCGCATCCCGGCGAATCCAACCAGATCTGGTGTTGTCGACCGCAACCACGCCACGTTACCTAGTGAATCGACACTGCTCCCTAGTGAACTAGGCAGGTATCGACTAGTTCGATCCCAGAGGCCCAACCACCCGCCGGTGTCGAGCAGGTCGGCCGCCGGTGTCGGCCCAAGCCGAATGGACGGGGAGACCGTGGTCGGGACTTAGCCGATACCCAACCACGAGGTCCGACGTAAAGACACTGCTCTACTCCAGTGTCTCATCGGCTGATCAGAAGAACTGCCTCGGGGCGCGGGTGGTATCGGTCACCGCCTAATCCACGACGCACCGGTACTTTGTTGATCTGGGGATTGGTAGGACTGGTCCATAATCGACGCTAAGTGACAGAGGTTGGTTGGACTCCTTTGCCGCGTGGCGCTGAGGAGACCAATCGTAACCAGGGTGCCTCTTGGCATCTCTTCGGAATCCTCTCGTAGTCTTTTAAGACCCATCATCGAGGGGTCCCATTTATTTGGACTCACAAGTTTGCCTCAAGGAAAGCGACAACACAACCACACCGACACCAACATGAGATGATCAGCCTCAGGGACGCCCCACGCACCTCACAAAATCAATGAAGGAGTCGCTCAACACCGGTCGGCGTAAAGACAAGGAGCTCGGGCTTCCCAAGTTCAAGTCACGCCTAAAGGTAGTCGTATTGCCTCACGGATCCTGTACGTAGTTAAATGGGGAAGAGGCGTCGGTTCTTCCTTTGGTCGTGCTTGGCCAAAGACGTTTTATCGATGCCCTTCCATTTGCCCAAATGTCAGGAACCGACTTCGATAAGGTCTATGCAAACCCCCGGAATACACAATCATCCGGCCCTAGAGGCGGAGACATAAGACACCGGCAGGTCTATGGGGTCTTTGCCATGGCCCCAGCCCCTAAGAGAACCCGCTTCAGAGATTGAAGCATGAGTGATCAGTATCACTTAGTTGGTTGGAAGGGTTGCCTTTGGTTCGTCACGGCGATAGTCTCCAAGTGGAAAACCCAACAAGGGATTGGACCACTTTCCATCGTTTTATGCAGTAGTGGTATATAAATTATCAGCCAAAAGGTCGAAATGGCAATTTCGCCCCGTTGCTGATTGGTGGCAAGATTGGAGACTGTGGAAAAGGTAGATAATCCGTTTTGCGAAAAGCCAGTGGCGCAGGTAGGGGCCCCCTTCGAAAACTGCAGATATGAACGGCGGCTATTAATTGCGTATACATGTATAACAATTGAGTTTGGCAATTCGTGAACTACGAACAATTATTATCTAATGGAAAGGGCGATAACTTTTATCCTAATTGGACGCTCAAAGGGCAACACTGGGCTAGGTAGTCAGCTGAGCCCATGTCAAAACTAGACTAACGGAAGACGGGGATGTTTCAAATACGTATTCATGGTAGGGGCGGCCAAGGTGTAGTTACCGCGGCCGAGATGCTCTCTGTCGCTGCATTTTATGAAAATAAGTACGCCCAGGCCTTCCCGAGCTTTGGTTCAGAGCGGATGGGGGCTCCTGTCGTCGCTTTCTGTCGGGTAGACGACAAGGAGATACGAAGCAGGGAACCGATCGCCGACCCAGATGCACTGATCATTCAGGATCCGACCCTTCTCCATCAAGTTGACCTCTTCAGCGGCGTGACCCCGGATGCTTTCATCCTCATCAATACTTCACGAAGCTTTGCCGAGCTCGGTCTAGGTGAATACGCTTCTCAGTTTAGAGTCGAACGACTATTGACGGTTCCAGCGACAGATTTAGCCTTAGCGGCGTTCGGAAGACCGGTTCCCAATGCTGCTTTACTCGGTGCTTTTGCAGCTATAACGATGAGAGTCTCACTGAAATCGGTAGAGGCTGCAATCAGGCATCGATTCTCTGGATCAATTGCCGACGGCAACGTTTTAGCAGCGAGCCAAGCCTTTGAATTCGTAGAAAAAGAGCTTGCCGCAATTAACTCTTCACTCGCTGCGCCCAACTAACTATCCAACTGCCGAAACTGAGAAACGAAGGAATTTGAAATGCTCCAACAGATCGAAGGGTCACTTGCTGTCGCCAAAGCTACCGCCTTGTGTAGGCCAGAGGTAATCTGCGCGTATCCAATATCGCCTCAAACGCACATAGTCGAAAATCTTTCGGTGATGGTCAAGAGCGGAGAGCTTAGGCCTTGCGAATTTGTCAATGTGGAATCTGAGTTTGCTGCGATGTCCGTGGCGATCGGGGCTTCTGCGGCGGGCGCTCGGTCGTATACCGCTACCGCTAGCCAGGGGCTTCTCTTTATGATCGAAGCCGTGTATAACGCAGCAGGGCTTGGCCTACCCATTGTGATGACCCTAGCGAACAGGGCGATTGGTGCCCCAATAAATATTTGGAATGACCATACCGACTCGATGGCAGTAAGGGATTCGGGTTGGATACAGCTCTACGCAGAGACTAATCAAGATGCCGTCGACCTCCATATCCAAGCCTTCAGGCTCGCAGAGGAGATATCACTACCTGTCATGGTCAACATGGATGGTTTCATCCTCACCCACGCAGTAGAGCGGATCGACATCCCCGAACAGGAGCAGGTGGATCGCTTCCTCCCCCACTTCGAACCCAAACAGATCCTCGATCCCAACGACCCAGTCTCAATAGGCTCGATGGTTGGACCAGAGGCCTTCAGCGAAGTGAGATACCTAGCCCATGCGAAGCAGCTGCTCGCACTGGAACGCATACCGGAGATAGCCAGTGAGTTCGAATCCATCTTCTCTCGCTATGCGGGTGGACTGGTAAGCAGTTACCACCTTGAAGGTGCCGAGACTGTCGTTGTAGCTATGGGTTCAATCCTGGGAACGATCAAGGACGCAGTCGACGAACTTCGGGAATCGGGCCTTTCGATCGGAGTCCTTGGGATAACCACTTTTCGACCCTTCCCGTTAGACGCCGTAAGGGCTGCTCTTTCGGGCGCAAAGCGAGTTGTAGTGATCGAAAAGGCGTTCTCAGTTGGTCTTGGCGGCATACTGAGTGCCAACATCACAGCGTCTTTAGGAAGCGCCTCGATAAAGCGCTACTCCGTGGTCGCTGGACTTGGCGGACGGTCAATTCTGCGCTCTTCCCTGGTGGACTTCTTCAAGCTGGCCGACGAAGACGAGATTGACGAACTGACATTCTTAGACCTCAATCACGATGTCATAGAGCGTGAAATGCACCGAATGCAAACCTCGGTTCGCCCCGGACCCGCAGCAGAACACATCGTCCACGACCTTGGCCATAGCGCCAAGGCTAACTGAGAGGGGACCCCCGTGGGCTACCAACCAATCAAGTTTTACCAGACCGGAAGCTTCGTTGTAGGAAATAGGCTGCTAGAAGCGCAGGACCGCACGGTTCAGGCGGACATGAAGCGTACCAACTCCTTGACCCTCGGCCATAGAGCCTGCCAGGGGTGCGGCGAAGCCCTCGGGGCGCGCTATGCCATCGACGCCGCGATGAGGGCTACCGAGGGAAAAGTCATAGCCGCAAATGCCACCGGTTGTCTCGAGGTGTTTACCACCCCATTTCCTGAGACTTCGTGGCAGATACCCTGGATCCACTCACTGTTCGGAAATGCGGCGGCGGTCGGAACGGGAATTGCCGCTGCTATGAAGGCAAAAGGGCGCGAGGATGTGCGCGTCGTGGCCCAGGCTGGCGACGGGGGAACCGTCGACATTGGCTTCGGGGTACTCTCTGGGATGTTCGAGAGAAACGATGATGTACTGTTCATCTGCTACGATAACGAAGCCTATATGAACACCGGCGTACAGCGCTCGGGAGCAACACCGCCAGCAGCCAAGACGTCCACCACTGAGGCCGTCGGAGCGCATCCGGGCGCAGATTTTGGCAAAGGCAAGAACCTACCACTCATAGCTATGGCCCATGAGATACCCTATGTTGCGACAGCTACGGTTGCCGAACTTCACGACCTTGAGTACAAAGTCGAAAAGGCGATGTCTTTCCGGGGCGCTAGGTATCTTCACGTGCTAGTACCGTGTCCCCTCGGTTGGGGATCTGCCCCGTCAGACACCATCAGACTCTCAAGACTTGCTAAAGAGTCTGGTCTATTCCCAGTATTTGAGGCGGAATACGGCGAGGTCATTGGATCGTCAAAGATCCGTTCCCAAGTTCCAGTTGAAGAGTATTTGCGTCCACAAAGGCGTTATCAACACCTCTTCCGGCCAAAGCCCGACACTGGGGTGATTGCTCAGCTCCAGGCAATAGCGGACAAGAATATCCGACGATTTGACCTCCTTGATACCCGATCCACAAACCCAACCGAACTCACGCCAGCCGACCAAGACACACTCCAGACGAGGTAACGAAAAAGATGGATAAGCCTTATGCAATAACTCTTGAAGTCGGCACAAGCCGTTCAAACAAGACCGGAAGCTGGAGGGTCGAAAGGCCGGTATACCTTGACCGGCTTCCACCGTGTAACCAGGAGTGCCCGGCCGGAGAAAATATCCAGGGTTGGCTCTACCACGCCGAAGAGGGGAACTACGAAGAAGCCTGGCAGGTACTAATGGCCGACAACCCGATGCCGGCAGTCATGGGGAGGGTCTGCTACCACACCTGCGAGACCGCTTGCAACCGGGCGCAACTCGATGTTGCCGTCGGGATCAATTCAGTCGAAAGATTTCTTGGTGACATTGCCCTAGAAAAGGGTTGGAAACCACGACAATTAGCCGCCGAGACAAACAAGAACGTACTCGTCATCGGGGCTGGACCCTCGGGACTTTCCGCCGCCTACCACCTTCGTAAACCC
>JAKAPB010000058.1 GCA_021823045.1 Actinomycetes bacterium
AGTTGGCCAGAGGGTCGAGTTCGACGTAGTTCCCGGTAGAAAAGGCGAAGAGGCACACAACCTCCGAGTCGTCTAGTCAAGATAGGCCGATTCCGCCGGCTACCTGTGATGGCTCCGAAAGATCCGTAAGTTTCTAGCTGGAAAGCGTTCCGGTGCCAGTGTTGGTCTTTTTGACAACGGGCGGCGTCGGTTTCTATCTTAATTCTATGAGCGCAATCGGCTAGGTGAAGGGTGGTCGTGGCGCGCCATAGTGAATTACTTCCCGCCTTTTGGCCTTCGGTTTGGGCGACGTGGCCTCGGGGAAGGCTAACCGTTGACGGTAGACATATCTGGGTACCTTTCGCCGGCGGTTGCCCCAAAGGGGAAGACGTCCTCAAGTTGATCCAGGTCTTCTTTGCTCAGCTTTACTTCTACAGCACTAATATTTTCCATTAGCCTGGCTGTGCTTCTGGTGCCCGGGATAGGCACGATGTCCTCGCCTTGGGCGAGCAACCAAGCCAAGGCCACTTGTGCAGGCGTAGCTTCCCTGACGGCAGCAAACTCCCTGACCTTGCTGACAAGTTCGAGGTTCTTGGCGAAATTCTCACCGGTGAAGCGAGGATGCCTCCTCCTGGTGTCGTTTTCGTCCAAATCGTCCAGGGATTTAATCATTCCCGAAAGAATCCCTCTGCCGAGTGGACTATAGGCGACAAATCCGATACCTAGTTCACGGACCGTTGCAAGGATCTCGTTTTCGGGATCGCGGGTCCACAGCGAGTACTCGGTCTGAAGGGCGGATATTGGATGAGTTTCGTGCGCCCGCCTAATTGTTCCCGGGCTTGCTTCAGACAATCCCAAAAAACGAACCTTTCCAGCCTCCACGAGCTCCGACATCGCTGTCACAGTTTCTTCGATTGGAGTCGCTCTGTCCACTCTGTGCTGGTAGTAAAGGTCAATGTGATCGACGCCGAGCCTTTTTAATGAAGCATCACAGCTCTTTTTTACGTATTCTGCGTCCCCGCGAATGCCTAAAAAGGCCCCTGATTCGTCTCGTACGTTGCCAAATTTGGTTGCCAGAATTACTTTGTCACGCCGATCGCCGATTGCCCGTCCAACTAGCCTTTCGTTTTTAAAGGGACCGTACATATCTGCGGTGTCTAAGAAGACAACTCCATTGTCTATCGCTTGATGAATTGTCCGGATTGAATCCTTCTCCTCGCTTGAGCCATAGAAGTCCGACATCCCCATGCATCCGAGTCCGATCCTCGACACTTCTAAGCCTTGGGAACCTAAAGTCGTCATCTCCATGAAATGTCCTATCTCTAGTCAACACTTTTGGATCAATGCTAGCCTTCTCGCCCGAAGTATGCCCGACAGAAGCCGATGCCGCGGTGTGGCTGATCTTCTCTAGCGGGTTAATCGGCTATAGAAGGCCGACCAAAGGGCTTGCATTTCCTTATTCGGACCATCCACAGCAATGCTACGTTCGTCACTATGGCGCCAAATCGAAAAGCTGGTATCGATCTTGGCGTCGATTTAGCATCCTGGGTCGCAATACCCCATGCGGTCAACCCTCCGCCAAAACTGAGTACCAAAGTCGATCAGCGACCGCAACGACAAGGTCTGCACAGCGCGCATAGGAACGATACATCTCATGGCTTGTGTAGACGACCCGAAAGTTTGGATCGGCAAATAACAAAGCTACTGCCCTTCGGTAGGCATGTTCCACTGCGCGCGCTTTCCGAATAGCTTCCTCTGCTGATCTGCCGACAAGTTCCGGATGCGCCTTTAGCGCCCTGAACCCATCGAGAAGCCGGGCCATGCCCTGGTCGACAAGGATCCCCATCTCGGCGGCGGCGGCATCAGGCAGCCAGCCAAGAGACTCGGCTTCGGAGACGATATTCTTTGTTTCGTTGACTACGCGGTCGCAGCGTTCAGAGAGGGTATAAAGGTCCTCTTGACTAATCGGGGTTGAGAGGGCTTCACTAAGAGCAAGCAGGAGTGCCCTGCGGGCATCGTCGGCCTGGTGCTCCAAAGATTTGACTAGCTGGCCCTTTTCAATATGACCCTGGGACCACTCTGCGAAGCTGCTAGTGGCGTTACAGCTTACTTCACCCTGTGCTATCAGCAGCCCTATCACATCGGGAGCAGTCCGGAACATGTATTTGTGGAGCGCTCCCCTACTCTTGCGGCTCCGCGACTGGTTGGAGTAACTTTGGTCGTCCGCGATCATCGGGTAGCAGTTCTGTAGACATCAAAGACGCCGGCACTTAGTGCAGCACAGACTGGGACAGTGATCAACCATGAAACCACTATCCGTACGACTCCTCGCCAATGAATATGACGGCGTCGCCCGGCTAGACCAGCTCCGACCATAGACGCAGTAACGACGGTCGAAGTCGAAAGGGGTACCCCTACGACGGCCGCAGTAAATATCAAACATGCCGAAGTAGTCTGGGCTGCGAGGTCTTCGATTGAACTTGTCTTGGAGAGGCCCCTCGACACCGTGACTAGAACTTTCCGACCACTGATTACAGTGAAAAGTGCGAGGACGGTAGCGCAAACTATCTTGACGCCAAGCGATATCCCAGTGCCTCCAGGTCCAAAGACTCCTCCGACGCCCGATAATCCAACAGCCATAATCCCCATCGCTTTTTGCCCGTCGTTTGTCCCGTCGGCGAACGCAACGGCCGCAGACGCCATCCATGTTGCCAAGTGGATTCCGCCAAGTGCTTTTCGGCGCAGACGGAATGTGATTGGCCGAACAGTGTGTACCACAAGTGCCGTGGCAAGACTACCTATGATCGGGGAAATCAAGATTCCCAGTAGCACTCCCACTACCCCGACGAGGTGCCATCCTGTGACTCCACCCCAGTCCACACTTCCCCAACCTCCGGCGACGACTCCCGCGCCAGCGAGTCCGCCTACCAACCCTACGCTGGCACTTGCCGGAATGCCTCGGTGAGTCAGTACCCAAGTGAAGACGACAGAGGTTAGGCAAGATGTTGCAAGTACAGGGGCTATAAGATCTGGTTTGACTTGAACTATCCTGATGACCGTCTCCGCTACAGCCGTCCCAGCCAAGAGTCCACCGAGTATATGCCAGAAAATGGACCAAACGGCGACGGTCAAGAACGAGCCGCTTCGCGCCGAAATCAATGCGGCGGTTGCATTTGCTGCATCGCTAGTTCCGAGGAGCGCTGCGAGCGAGATTGATGCTCCAATCAAGAAAACAGAGTCGACGGTCATTGGCGGCTATCTTTACCATGCCTCGGCCTAAGAGTCTCATTGTCGGGCCACCAAAGTGTCCAATCCTCAGCAACTGCGGCTAATTCCCCACAAAGCACCGACACCGTCCAAGTGTGTATCCAAACTGACTCGTTTGTCAGAATCGACCCCAGCCTATGTCGTCTACCAACTGTCTGCTCTTCAAAGTTGAGATGTCTACGCTAAGAACAGTTGCGTAGACGACATAGGCTGGGGTCGATTCTGAATAGTGATAGTACTCGAAGTGGTATGAGATCGTGAATTCGAACTACGAACGAAGGTGAGTCCTGCGCCCTCTGCGTCATGGGTGACTATGGCTTTCGTTGGAGCAGCCCCATGACCTCGGGCGCCGTCCGGAAGATGTATTTGTGGAGTGCCCCTCTACTTTTCCGGTTCCACGATTGGCCGGAGGAACCTTGGTCGTCTGCGCTGATCGGGTGGCAGTTCGGTAGAGATCAAAGACGCCGGCACTAAGTGCAGCACAGACCGGGACTGTGCTCAACCATGACACAACTGTCCATACGACCCCTCGCCAATGAATATGGTGACGTCGTCCTGCTAGACCAGCTCCGACCATAGACGCAGTGACGACGGTCGAAGTTGACAAGGGTACTCCCGCGACAGCTGCGGTAAATATTACACATGCCGAAGTAGTCTGGGCTGCGAGGTCCTCGATCGAGCTCGCTTTAGAAAGACTCCTAGAAACCATAACTATAACTTTTCTACCACTCATTACTGGAAAAGTGCGAGGACGGTGGCGCAAGCTAACTTGACGCCAAGCGATATCCCGGTACCTCCAGGCCAAAAGACACCTCCGACCTCCGATAATCCAACAGCCATAATCCCCATCGCCTTTTGCCCGTCATTTGTCCCGTCGGCGGACGCAACTGCCGCAGACGCCATCCATGTTGCCAAGCGGATCCCATGACGTGCTTTTCGGGGTAGACGGAGGTACTTGACGGATCAGTGTGGTTCGACAAACAGAGTGTGAATAGAGCTACCTACGGAAGATAGTTGGTCAAAAAGTGTCGTTCTCGAAGTCCCAACTCCATCTGGGCCGATAATTGTCTCGGCACTCATTCCAAACCATTCGCCTTTTGGATTTCGAAAGATAGAAACACATAGGTCGACTGGCACGAATGTCCATTGATCAAAGGGCAAGACCGAGCTTACGCCATTTGCTGAATCGGCCATGAGTAACATTCTGGTGAGTGGTGATGTCGCCTCCCCAGCCACTAATGGTATTTTGGGCCTGGACCAGACGGTTGCGCTTCCCGAAAGATCGAAACCGCCACTGACGTAGCACCAATCGATAGAGTCTGCATAGGGGAAGTAAAGCCCTTTCGACGTCATCGCTCCAGGTTTCAACTCGGAGGGAACTGGGGCCGTCTCATATCCAATCTCTTCGGTGAGGCCAGCAGAGGTGCGCATCCGCCAAGCTTGAGCACTCATGACTAAGTTACCGTCTACGAACATCCTTGATCCAAGCAACTCAATTTTTCTCCCGGGCCGCAGTGTAGCTACCTCTACCTCGGTGCGGCCGAGTGGTATGGGTCGAAGTATCTCGATCGCTATCCGAACTATCCTTGCGTTGTCGCGGGGTTGAAACTCCTCGAATGATCTTGCGATCAACGCTGCTGGCGGTCCGCCGTGTTGGGCATCTGGGCTCCATGGGCCAACAGTTGCTTCGGATGGCAGGTACTCATTTCCGACTCTGTAGTAAAAAGCATCATATTTCTTTAAGTTCACATTGATAAAGCTAGACCGTTGATACTCGATTGGTGAACCTTCTCGCTTAGGTGACGCGTCAGCTTCTTGCGTGCGAAGTGTTGAGTGATGGAGTCCGCCTTCTTTGGAAATTCGTTGAGGCTATTCACTGGCTTGGAATATCTTTTGGAGGAATTATGTGTGACCAAATAGGCCCGCGGGACATGGTCAACGGTGGATGGTATAAGCTTCTGAAGTCTCTGGAAATTGTATGGCTTCCTCCCAAAAGTTCGCCAATTGGGCGGATCCCGGCAGAGTCAAATATCCGAGCAGAATTGCACTAGTGTCTAGGCTATGCAACGAAAACGGAGTCGGCGGATTGCGAAGCGAAAGTTACATGGCAACTTCGACGCATAGGTCGCCGCAGCCGGATCGTCTTTAGATGAGTCGACGGAGTACGCCTTGGGCTGATCAGGGGAGGTAAAAGGGTAGAAGATGAAGTACTCTCTCCTCCAAGACACGGTAAAAAGGATCTCAAGACGAATTACTCCCTTGGCCGAGCGCTATCGCTCAGATTCGATAGGGCTTTGGTCCACTAAGGTCGCTTATTTGAGCTTCTTTTCGCTATTTCCTCTTCTTTTGCTCTTTAGCTCAGTGCTGAATATCGCGTTCAGCGGACATCAGGCCTATAAGGAATCGGTGACGAGCGCAGTCGACTCCAACTTCCCATTTCTGGCTGGATATCTTCCGAGCGGTCAATCGCGATCGACTTATTTTTTAGGGTCAGCGGGACTTATCGGGTCGCTTTGGAGTGGTTCGAGGCTCACACTCGCTTTGGAATCTGGGTTTGGTCGCATTTGGCATCTTGATGATACTGGGTCAAGAAGGTTTTTGGCTAAGCTTCTCAGGGGAGCTTTTCTGTTTATTCTCTTTGGTACAATATTTATTGCTTCAAATATTCCGGTTGCCGTATTTGGTAGATCAACTAGCCATCATTACACAATTGTCCAAATCCTAGGACTAATGTTTGGATTTATATTTGACTTGGTAATGTTTGTATTGATTCAGCTCATACTTGGGCCTCCGGGACTAACTTACAAAGACCACCTTCTGGGAAGTGTTCCAGCCGCTGCAATCTGGCTCGTTATGGTCCGTTTTGGTGATTCTCTTTTTAGCAATTATGTAAGTCATGCATCACAAACCTATGGGACATTGGGAACGATATTCGGTCTTCTCACGTGGCTAACCGTAGGGTCGCTACTTGTGTTCGGTGCTGCAATTATCAACACATTGGGGTATGAAAAGAGACATGCGAGGAAGTAGCTTGGAATTGCCGCGATGTAAAATTGTGTGCGTTAGTTTGTAGACGGTTAATCAGATGTGGTAAAGCCGTGCACAGATATGGAGCATCAGGTTTCATTCTATTCGGTAAAAAGCTGATGCTGAAGATTCAAGACACAGCTTCGACAGATATTATAAATAAGGTGAATACAGTGGGTATATCTGCAGCTCAATAGGGTTTTCGGGACCCTATCTTTAATTAATCATAGGTGTCGCTAGATTGGAGTAGGTAGAACCGGATTTCGATGGCTAGGCGATCAACAAGGCGTTCAGTGAGCGGCGACCAGCTCGAGTTTTTCGACATTGACCCAAACGAACTGTCATACGAGAATTTACTAAAGAGACAGTGGCCGCAAGGGAGCCGTTTTCCGCTGAATCTCGGCAAGACGAATGTTCGATCCCATATCTGGCAAGAGCTAGTAGCAGCTAGTTCTCCCCTGCTGGTTACGGGCTTCGCCTCGCTAGATCTTCTGATCCGTTTTGCTGCACAGTGGTCGAAAAGGCGTGTCGATGGCCCAGTCAGAATGTTGATTGGGAATGAGCCATTTGTGAGTAGTTCGTTGAATTTTCAAGGACCCCGTGCCACACTTTCTCAGCAGATGATTAAGTACTGGGTCGAGGAGAGGCGAATCTCCAAGGCGGGTTCACACCTGATACTACTGATGCTTGAGTTGATAAAGGATGGTCGGGTTCAGATTCGGACCTCCGCTACTTATCACATGTTGCATGCAAAGATCTATTTAGCTGATGACGCAGGGACTCTAGGATCTTCTAACTTTACCAAGGCTGGCCTCGAGAGTCAGATTGAGGCGAATGCTCGCTTCGAAAGGTGGATGGAGCCCGATAGATTCGGAGAGTTGTCAGCGATGGCCGAGATTCTCTGGGCTGAGTCGATCGACTTTTCTAGTGATGTAGTGCGCCTTCTTGAATCATTGTTGAGCATCATTAATTGGGAAGAAGCCATAGCTGCAGCGTGTGTTGACTTACTCGAGGGGAGTTGGGCGAAGTCCCTCCTGTCGAACCTAAACTCCGCCAGCAACATAGCCGATGGAGTGCCCCTTTGGCCCAGCCAAATCGCAGGCATTGCTGAAGCCTTATGGGTGATAGACCATACTGGCAGTGTTCTGGTTGCCGACGCTACCGGATCTGGCAAGACTCGAATGGGTGCCTACCTCACCAAAATAGTACGCGATCAGCTCTGGTCCTCTGGGAGGGCGAAATCGTCCCGCGGTTCGCAGATTGTGCTTGTTGCGCCGCCGAAGATAACAAAGGTCTGGGCCTCTGAAGCTCTCAAGTGTGGATTGCAACTCGAAGTAGTCTCCCATGGGAAGCTATCTAGGAGCTCCGAGTCTTCTCCCGGCTTGGAAACCCTAAGGGTGAGATCTGCTCAAATATTGGCGGTAGACGAAGCTCACAACTTTTTGAATCAAGGGACGAAGAGGACCGATGAAATAAGAGATTCCCCAGCCGAACACGTGCTCCTCTTCACAGCGACTCCAATATCGCGAGGAGCCACCGACATACTGAGCCTTGTAGGTCTTTTGGGCGCGGACAACTTTGAGGATGAGACATTACAGATTTTGGAGCGCTTGGCGGCTTCTTCCGTCGAGAGGATGGATGTTGAAACGAGGGCAATTCTTCGAAATGAAATTCAACGCTTTACCGTAAGAAGAACAAAGGCCCAATTTAATGCGTTAGTCGCTCGGGAACCGGAGCTTTACCCTACGAGGATAGGCGGCCGGACCTGCCGATATCCGATTCATAACTTGCGAAGCTACCTATCCGAGGAAACGGATAGCGATGCCGTAATAGCTCATGACATCGTAGATCG
>JAKAPB010000059.1 GCA_021823045.1 Actinomycetes bacterium
CGACGAAACCGATCAGAGCGAGTGCCTCTGCAAGGGCGAAGCCCAAGAAAGCTAGTGCTCTAACTGGTCCGGCCGTCTCGGGCTGCCTAGCGATAGCCTGGATCGCTTGACCAAAAACTATACCAATTCCAACGCCCGGTCCCAAAGCGGCTAAGCCGTAGGCCAAGCCAGCACCAAGCTCGGCAAGACCCTTCCTCAGGTCGGGGTTGGCAACTGCCACGATTGCCAATATCGAGTGGAACACCCAGATTCCTCCTACAGATCATCTAACTTAGTCCAAAGGCCGTATTCGACCTCTTGTAGCTGGACCTTCTTCCAACCCTAAGTCAACGCATCCCTGCGTGGCCCTTGGGCACCCCTGGACCCTCGAACGGACAAAGGCCGTATTCGGATCCAGCGAACTAGTGAACTCGGTTTTCGCCCCAAAGGGCGCAAACCTACGCTGATTAAACTCTTAGTGACTCCCAGCCATCGACTCACCTATATATACCGCAGTGAGAATCGTGAAGATGAATGCTTGCAGCGCACTAACGAAGATCTCATAACCGGTAAGAACGGTAAGCATTGCAAATGGTAACGGTAGCAGTACTAACGAAATACTCTTTGCAAACATCGCCTCTGACAGTGCCGCAAAGGTAATTAATAAAAGGTGACCGGCGAGCATATTGCCAAAGAGCCGGATTGCCAGAGCAAATGGGCGCACGAAGAAGGTCGAAAGGATCTCCAACGGAACAAGGAGGATCAGTAGCGCCCCGGGGACCCCCGATGGGACGACGCTGTGCTTGAAGTAACTAGCAAAGCCCTGCTTTTTTATTCCAACCACGATAAAAGTAACCCACACGGTTATCGCTAGCGGAAGTGTGACACCCATCCTCGCCGTCGAGGGCATCTGGAATACCGGTACTACCTCAAAGAGGTTGTTTATCAGAATGAAGAAGAAGAGCCCGCAAAGATAGGGGAGCCAGACGAGGCCGTCGGGTCCCATTATGTCTAGGACAATCGAATTGGTAATGAAGTCGACACCCGCTTCGACAACGTTCTGCACTCCAGTTGGAACGAGCGCCTTCCTCTTGCCGGCCGTATAAAAGAGTAAAAAGGTGATAGCAGTGGCTAAAACTGCGGTCAAAGTGACCTTATTGAAGGCTAGAGCACTTCCACCGAGGAAGAATGGCTTCCAGTTAAGAACCTCGCCGATCGGCGGGAAATTGACTGCGCCTAGGATCGACATCGTCACTCCCTTCCCGACTTTGGTTTAATGCCCGAATACGCCATGTAGGCAGTCACTCGCCTAGCCTCCCAAGAAACCGCCGCTACGTGGGCAGCAATCAACGTCAACCCCAATGCTTTCAAACTCATCCAGCTGGCCGTAGCTACCGGGATGACCGCGACGGTTAGCAGCAACAAATCAAAGAAGAAGCTACCCATAGCGGCCGCCATGAGTGCGACCGGAGAGATCCTACCGCCCCAGACGAGTGCTCTTGCCGCAACTATAAAATTGATAACGACTAGCAACAATGCATATAGCGACGAATAAAGGCCATTAATTCCCCAAAGGTACCAGGAAAGTGCCACAAGTATCGGTCCTAATACCAGAGCCGCTATGGCCATCCCCTTTGCGAGGGTAGCTTCTGGTCCATCACCAATGGGTGGACTTTGCGATTCGGTCAGGTTGAACACCTACACATCACCTTGATCATTGTTCAAAAGCTTTGCCGATCCCTCAATATTTTCCGGTACGGTCAGGTCCCCGCCCAACAGGCCGCCAATCCCTGCCCCTGGAGGGACGTCTTCCTTTTTTCTAGTTGGTAATTCCGCTTTTGAAGAAAGGTCGACGAAGACATAGTAGTACTTGACCGCGGTACCTATGATTCCGAGCGCCCCGAGGATGATCACATACCAAGGGGAATGAAAGTGCGAAGAGAGATAGTAGCCGACGCCAAGGAGGATGAAGGGTACGCCGAGTATCTCGACGGCCGATGCGATCCCGTCAGTAACGCCGGTAACTGCCCCGGCGACTGCGTTTTCGCTACCATCCCGTCTAGTCGGCTTTATGAGCATACCGGTGAGCGACCGCCTAGTTTTGGCCACTTAGCTCCCTCTTAGTCAACTCTTGGCTCTCTCAGTATATGAATAATTAACGAATGCTAGGTTACAAGAGCTACGCAGATATCGCAAAGTGAGTCAGCATACCCCAACCTTCTACGGGGCATCCTTGGGCTTTTACGACTCCGGAACTAGGACGAGAATCGCTAGTTTCCCGACCTCTTTGCGTGGACCCGCTTTGCACTTGCGCCCCGCGAGTGCTGGCTTGGTCCCATCTGTCTTATAGCGTCGATACTTCTCTTTCTCACCGTGGGGTGGAAGAGGGTATACAAAAGTACCAGTGCTGCGAGGAAGAAGACCGGAATCTCAGCATTGCCGTGGTTGACAAATGTCGGAGTGAGTGCAAACCCCGAAAGCACCACGGTCCAAGCCCAGAGGATAAGCACCGATCTCCTTGGGCCATGTCCCATCTCGTAAAGGCGGTGATGGAGGTGTTCTTTGTCTGGGGACGATACACCGCTTCTTCGAGCGGTGCGTCTGACAATAGCGAATACCATGTCGAACATCGGTACACCCAAAATTACAAACGGAATGAAGAGCGGGGCAAAGAAGAAGAAGGTTTCACCGCTGACATCGGATGTTCGGCCGCCTACCACCGACGTTGAAGCGGCCATCAGTATCCCCAAGAACATCGCTCCGGTATCACCCATAAATATCTTTGCGGGATTAAAATTGTGCGGGAGAAAACCCAAGCAGACACCTAACGCAATTAGTGCAACTAGCGGTCCTAAAGATGACGCCGGCAACTGTCCGAGGTTTTCCAGTTTGATCGAATAGATCCCGAAGGAGAGGGATGCGATCGCTACTACACCCGCTGCTAATCCGTCTAATCCATCGATCAGATTGATTGCGTTGGCCATAGCCACCACCCAGATCGCAGTCAAAAGCGGCGTCAGGCTCGGCGACAAGATCACTACACCGGCGAAGGGCACCTTAAACCAAAACATCGTCACGCCAAAGACCCACAGTACCGATGAGGCAAGGACCTGACCAGCTACTTTAGCCGGGGCAGAAACGTCCAACAGGTCATCGAGTAGTCCTACCCCCGCCATTACAACCGCTGCGAGAACAATTCCGATCGGTTCCGAAGAGCCGTGAAAGACATCTTTGAAATATGGGAGTTGCGATGCTACAAGCATTGCAACCAAGAAGCCGCCAACCATTGCCACTCCACCGAGGGTGGGCGTCGTCACCTTATGGATCTTCCTACCCCCCGGTTCGACAACCGCTCCAACCACGGTTGCGAGGTGGCGCACGACAAAGGTTGCACCATAGGTGGTGGCAGCCGCGACCGCCACCACGACTAGGTAGGGCAACACTAGACTTCCTGCTGCCTCTCAAGTGGGGGTGGGAACTTAGAACAGAGATGACCTACCTCATCCCTGATGGATTGGATTGCCCCCTGATCCTTTCTATCCCGCAGCGCCCTGGCAATCAACGAGCCGACCTTTTCCATTTCCGACACCCCCATACCGCAAGTCGTCATGGCCGGGGTCCCAAAGCGCAGCCCAGATGTGACAAATGGCGAGCGCGGGTCGAAGGGAATCTGGTTGCGGTTGCAAGTGATCCCCGCTGAGTCCAAAACTTCCTGGGCTTCTTTGCCCGACAGCTCGGCGTCAAAGTTACGCAGGTCACACAGGATCAGATGGGTATCAGTACCGCCGGATACGAGCCTAAAACCTTCAGCCACTAGCGAATCAGCCAAAGCCTTTGCGTTCTCCACTACCGAGCGTGCGTAGACCCGAAAGCTCGGATCTAGCGCCTCTTTAAACGCAACCGCCTTTGCTGCAATGGCATTCTCAAGCGGACCGCCCTGAAGCCCAGGAAAGATGGCTTTATCGATCTTTGTAGCGATTTCTGGAGAATTTGTAACGACTGCTGCACCCCTCGGGCCACGCAGAGTCTTATGTGTCGTAAAGGTCATTAAGTCGCATCCAGGACCATTTGCCCCGACTAGCGGATTCGGATAAACCCCACCGGCAATTAATCCCGCAACGTGCGCAGCATCGAACATTACGTAGGCGCCTACCCCGTCTGCGATCTCCCTAATCGGGTCGATATCGATGATCCTCGGGTAGGCGGTGGCGCCAACGACGATAAGCTTTGGGTGGTGCTCCGTTGCTAAAGTCGCTATCTGACCGAGGTCGATCCGCTCCAGGTCGTCCTCGTCTTCGGAGAGTCCGTAGGATACAAAGTTGTAAAGTCGGCCGGAGAAGTTGACTGGAGAACCGTGGGTGAGGTGCCCGCCCTGGTCGAGGCGCATGGCCAACACGGTGTCTCCGGGCTCGAGGAGGCCTAGATAGGCCCCAGCGTTTGCGTTTGCGCCGGCATGAGGCTGAACGTTGGCAAATCCGGCTCCAAATAGTTCTTTGAGGCGGTCAATTGCTAGTTGCTCGATCTCGTCGACAACGGCATTTCCACCGTAGTAACGCTTTTTCGGATATCCCTCGGCGTACTTGTTGGTCAGTACGGAACCCGTGGCCTCCATGACCGCTACCGAGGTGAAGTTTTCTGAAGCTATCAACTGCAGCGTCGTCCTTTGACGCTCCTGCTCCCTCTCGATCAGCTCATAAAGCTCTGGGTCTCCCCTTTTGACCTGACCCAATGGATTATACGACGGCGTCATCGACACTCTCCTATTTCTTTGCCTCAATCATCCTATAGACCGAAGTGCAACTTTCAGGGGATCGTAAATCAATCGACTTTCCCTAAGGCCTCAAGTATCCGAAACAACTCGACTTCCCCCTGGCGCATAACCACGGGTACGCCACCCCTAAAATCAACCACAGTGGACGACTTGCCAGAAGGAACTCCTCCCTCGACCATAACCGAGATCCCGAGCTCGAACAGGGCCCGGTGAGATTTTGGCCACGGTTCTAAAGCAAGTTGTTCGATAAATTCGGGTATCGATGCAACAGAAGGCAGGCCGGAGATATTCGCCGAAGTCATGGCGAGTGGCCCAGTGATCTCGAGTAACCAGCGTAACAGAGGATCGTTCGGTATCCGAAGACCAACGCTTGAACCATCTCCACCGAGGTAGCGGGCGAAGTATTCGTGACAGCTAACTATGACGGTCAGCGGCCCGGGCCAGATGGCATCTTCGATCCGAAAGAGAGACTCTAAGTCATCTTCGCCCAAGAACGGCGTAACCGATGAAATCGACGGGATGAGCACCGCTAGCGTCTTGTCACTTGGTCGCCTCTTGATCTCAAAGATCTTCTTTATCGCTTCTTCGTCGTCAAAACCAGCCCCGAGACCCAAAACGGTGTCGGTCGCCAAACACGCAACCTTTGACCTCTCGATCAATCCAAAGATTGACCATGCGGCTTCTTCAGAATCGGTTGTCTCAACGGAGTCGCCGGTTCTAGGGGTGTGGATCTGATATAGGGACACGTCTTCCACCGAGGTCTTCGTCGCTATCTTCTTTTGGCAGATCCTAGGGCGTCGCGGCCAAAATGACTTACTTTTCCCCTCAGACTTTCCCAGATGAGCGAGTGGGTTTCGACCCCAAGATCCCGAGAATTAAAGCTAAAGCTACCGAGTTCGACCAAGCCAAGAGATAAAACAACGAGAATTGCACCCGATGTCCAATCGACTGCACTAGCTGGAGCTGGGGACATCTGATGCAGGATCGAACTGTCCAGCACCCAGTGGTTGATTGGGCCAATACCGCCTAGCAGTTCAAGGAGGACCGACCAGCCAAGTACTACATAAGCCGCTCGTGAAGCCCAACTGCCGGCTAGGCCAAAGGCCGCCATCGCTATTCCCTGAATGAAGACTCCCCCCGGTAGCAGGTTGACCCCGGCAGCAAGGAGAGTAGCTAGAGGTAAAGCCGCTCCGCCCATCAAAGCCCCGATAAATAAGGTAAATCCTGCGACCAATGACGCTAAGGTCAGGGCCGCTACATAAAGTGCGAACCTCTCCCAAATCCATCTGCTCCTCCGATAACTTCGTAGCAGAAAGTGTTCGACCCGGAGGGTGTTCTCCTCCTCATAGGTTTCCTTGGGTAATGAAGCGGAGAACACCTCAATCATCACGGCCAAGATTAGCGACGCCACGCCCAGAAAGCCTCTAGCGTTTGCACCTTTGGCCCCAAGGCGCGAAAAGACTCCCTCGATCGAAGACCCCGCCATCGTCGAGCCAGCCCCATCGGCGACCATCCCAATCGCAAATCCGCAAAGGGCGATGGCGAGGAGCCAAGAGATCACGATTGGACCAAACAACCTGCGAACGAGTCCAAGGTGACCGAGAACATTCTCACTCCGAGTGGAACGCTTTGTGCCTCCTGCGGTGAAAAAACTGCCGCCGACATCTCGGACTCCAGCCAAATATAAAGAAACAATGATGGCGGCAGCAGAGAAGAGTAAAACCGGCACAAATGCCAAAGGCTCGGGAGCGCTAAGCGGAGATAGCTTCTCGACCCAACCAAGAGGCGAGGCCCAGATAAGCCAGTTGGCACCGACTTTGGCGTCGGCGAGCATCCTTATTAAGTATCCCGCAGCTAGCAGCCAACCACACCAGCTTGAAGCCTGCCTCCTGGTTGCGGTCATTTGAGAACTAAACAGGGCGAAAGAAGCGAATATGACCGGCGCAGCGATAGACGCCGTGGCAAAAAACAGTGCCTCGGGAACTGACAGGCCAAGCCTCGAATCAAGACTCAAAGCCGCCAAAGTGAGACTCAGTGTTACCCACATCGCAAAGATGCCCCTCAATATGGCGCTAAACACCGACCAGGTCGTACGTCTGTGGGTTGTAGGCATAGAAAGTACGAGTTCCCATCGAAGCGATTCCTCTTCCGCTTTGATCGCCTTGGTTGTGGTCAAAAAGCCCCAAACGGCACCGATAACTGAGATACTGAGGAATGACTTGAACTGAGTAAAGCCAATAACGGTGTTCAAGCCAGGTGCAGGGCCGAAAAGAGCGATGGTCGCAAGGTTTGACCCAAATGCCCTAGCTAGTGCCTCCCTCTGAGCGACGCTCGAATAGATATTTAGGTAACTCAGGGCAGAACTCGCCACTAAAGCGAAGAACACGAAACCCCAGATGGTCCCTGATCTGATCATCGTCTTGGTGAAGTAAATCCCAAAATACTCTCTTGAGCGATCGACCCGACCCGCTGTTAATTTCGCGTCCAATAATTCAGCTTCCTTCCCTCGTCCTGTCGTCATAGAGGTCTAAAAAGAGCTCCTCTAGCGATGGCTCCCTAATAAGTAGGGACTCTGGCTGAGAACCAGCAAGCAGATTCAAAAGTTGGGCTATTCGGCCCCGAAATGCAAAATGTACTGAATTACCCAAAACCTCTATGGAAGCTACTCCCGGTATCCGGGAAAAGTCCGGCGGCGTGGACGCAAAAGTCACCTCTAAGCTGCGAGAAGTAAGTTGGCGCATCTCCCTGAGGGAGGTGAAATCAATCAATCTTCCATGATTGAGCATCCCAACCCGGTCACACAGGGCCTCTACTTCGCTCAAGATGTGCGAAGACAAAAGTACACTCTGCCCGTTTAGTTTCGCTTCACCGATACAGTTTCTGAATTCACGTTCCAATAGTGGATCTAGGCCGCTGGTAGGCTCGTCGAGGATCAATAGATCTGACCTGGCCATCAAAGTTGCGATGAGAGCCACTTTTTGTCTATTGCCCTTCGAGTAAGTCCGTACCTTTTTCGAAGGGTCTAGGTCGAATCTTTCTATCAGATCGTCTCGATAGTTACGGTCGACTCGGCCACCGAGTCTTTCAAGCAAGTCAAGGGTCTCGCCACCGGTAAGCGACGGCCAAAGGTTGGTATCGCCAGCGAGGTAACTTAACCGACTCTTCGGATTTTAGTAGGGCTTAGCCATTTCCAAGAGGTCCCAATTCACCCTCCCAGCATATAGAAGAGCTCTAATCCTGAAGTTTCGGAAATTGACAAAACCAAAAGCAACCCTCTTGGTCCTCTTGATGAGATTGTTCATCGCTTCAGTTGGAGCATTGCTGACCTGAGAGGAATGCCAGGCGACTATTTCCTTCTTCCATCGCTTGAGGG
>JAKAPB010000060.1:0-1984 GCA_021823045.1 Actinomycetes bacterium
TGCCGCAGGGCATGCGGTCAAAGGACGTGGAGGGACATCGCAAGCCAAACCCGACAGGGTGGAACACAGCGACCCAGTGAAGCGTCAACCAGCCGAAGCAGCGTGAGCTGCCCAGGAAGCTCCGTCCTTTAGTGCGGAGAGGATGTCAGCTCCAGTTCAGGGGCTTCTGCGTCGTTCTGGTTAAGCTCAAGGCACGTCTGAAGCCGCAGGACGGCTGCTTCAAGTGGCGCAAGATCCTCCCTAACAGTTGCTTCGACCACCGCCCGGGAGGTGTCGAAGCAGTGGCGTGTAAGCCAGTCGCGCATACCGCCTGCGTCCGACCACTTGACATCCGGTTCACCCGCGACGAGCTTGGGATCCAACAACTTCACTGCCTCGCCAATTTCGATTAGACGTACCCGAACAGCGTCGAAAATGAGTCCGTCGGAGAGGTCGCCGCGAGTAAGGTGACTCCTAATTGCGGTAATCGCGTCAACAATGTCGGCGATGCGCTCATCGTCGTGCCGTGCTGTCATATTGGTATGGCCTCGCGTTCGACCTCTTCTCGAACCCGAGGTCGGAGGCTGTCTGACGGGGCGATATCAACTGGCACGCCCAGGATTTCCGAAAGCTCCCTACGTAGTGCTTCCAAGGCAAATAACCCTGTTCCTTTATTTAGATCAACCAGTAGATCGACGTCACTATCAGGCCGGTCTTCACCGCGTGCAGTGCTTCCAAAGACGCGGACGTTGTAAGCGCCATGGAGCGCGGCACAGGCGAGTATTGAGCGTCGGCGCTGGCGGAGTCGGCGACCGAGAGGGGTGTCAGGGAGGCCGGGTGGGTAATCGTTTGAGCGCTCGAGGTCGAGGACCAAGCGGTATCCCGTCGCGAGTACGAGACGTTCGAGCATTGAGACCGAGGGTTCTCTGCGACCGGACTCGTACGCGCTAATAACGCTTTGAGCAACCAGAGCACGACGTGCGACCTCGGTCTGCGACAATCGGGCGCTGATGCGCGCTTGTCGAAGGAGTTTTCCGGTTGAGTTGTCCTCCCGATTCGTCATCCATTCACGATAGTACTAATTGTCTATGAGCAGTTACTCGAGATAAGCGGAATACAGGATCTTATTATGTCCCTCAAGGTCCACCAAATTTGTTTCTGCGAACCATCTGTTCATTAATTGGTGGAAGAGACCAGATCACTTTGGACGTCCAACCTGGCGTAAGGCTGGCCAACATGAGGGCTTCTATATCCGAGACCTGCCTGTTAGACGGTTGAATCGCAAATGGGGCCAAGTTCTGGTTCCAAAGTGTGGTTAGGTGAAGTTCAGGATCACTCGCAAGTGGAGTGAGATCGAAACAGCCTCGTCTGCAAGAGTCACCCTAGACCGAGCCGGCAGGTGGTTTGTAAGTTTCGCTGCTCCACCTAAACCACTTGAGCGTACATCAACTGCCAAGTCGGTAGGACTCGACCTTGGCATTGCGCTATCGGTGTCTACGTCCAACGGCGAGATGTTGTCTATGCCACAACTACTCAGCAAAGGCGAGCGCCAGCTCAAGAGAAGACTTCAGCGCAGGTTAGCCAGGCAGACCAAGGGATCCAACAGGCGCAAGCTAACGAAGCAACTCCTAGCGAAGATCTCCGCCAGGGAAAAAGATCGCCGTAAGGACTGGATCGAGAAGACCACGACCGAGCTGGTGCGTGACTACGACCTCATAGCTATTGAAGATCTGAAGATCAAGAACATGACCCGCTTGGCCCAGGGTAGGGTCGAGAACCCAGGGAAGAATGTCCGAGCCAAATCTGGACTCAACAGATCGATCCTTGAACAAAGTTGGGGACTGTCCCGCAAACGACTTACCGACAAAGCTACCAATGCTACCGAACCAGTCGAAATCATCACTATCAACCCTGCATATACGAGCCTACGTTGTTCGCAGTGTGGTCATACGGACAAGGAGAACCGCAAGAACCAAGCTTTTTTCTGCTGTCCATCGTGTGGCTA
>JAKAPB010000060.1:1994-8061 GCA_021823045.1 Actinomycetes bacterium
ATGCAGCCAAGAACATACTTGCCGCAGGGCATGCGGTCAAAGGACGTGGAGGGACATCGCAAGCCAAACCCGACAGGGTGGAACACTGCGACCCAGTGAAGCGTCAACCAGCCGAAGCAGCGTGAGCTACCCAGGAAGCTCCGTCTTTCAGGGCGGGGAGGATGTCACAGAAGATGAATCCAACAGACCGCACAAAAGCGTCGCATCGTCTGCTTCTAAGTAGCCACAGTCCCGTTGCTCTCCGTTTTTTCCTTAGGGTCCGGAGGATGGTGAAGGCTCGATGGCAACTGCACAAAGATCTAGCAGTTAGAAGCCCCAAATTCACACACAGTCGGACTCGCTTCCGCTATCGCATTGCGCCCGTGAATGATACCATCTAATTAGGCCTTTTGACTGGATTCGGAGTTATGACAAGTGAGCAATTCTTCGGTGAGATCGAAAAAACAAGGGGCAATTACCGTCATCTCACTGTTTCGTCCAGAGACTAAAAATTCGGTAGATCGAGATGCAGCCGCCGAGCTTTCCCAAGCTTTCAGGGATTTTGAGGCAGACGACACCTCACCGGTCGCCGTTCTCTACGGCGAAGGCGGAACCTTCTGCTCTGGCGCCGACCTCAAAGCCATAGGAAGTCCCCGGGTAAACAGGGTGGAACCAACGGGTGACGGCCCAATGGGACCAACGAGAATGCGCCTCTGTAAGCCGACAATTGCCGCTATCACCGGTTATGCCGTGGCTGGTGGGCTGGAGCTCGCACTATGGTGCGACCTGCGAGTCATAGATAGGTCGGCGGTATTTGGTGTCTTCTGTCGGCGCTGGGGGGTTCCACTAATCGATGGAGGGACAATCCGCCTACCCAGACTGATCGGCGAGTCAAGGGCGATGGACCTGATATTGACCGGAAGGGAGGTGGGGGCCGAAGAGGCCCTTTCAATCGGCCTCGCCAACCGATTGGTCGAGACCGGAACTGTGCTACAGAAATCGATCGAACTCGCCGAGCAGATTGCACAATTTCCTGAGGTGGCGATGAGAAATGATCGCTTGTCCACCCTAGAGCAGTCCGGGATGAAACTGGAAGATGCCATGTATAACGAATTCACCCATGGCCTAGTCTCGCTGAGTGAAGGGGTAATCCTACCGATGATTCGCAAAGGGGATATTTTTCCTTCACCCGAGATCAACTCCGACCCCGGCCGGGAGGTCGGCTCTTCGGGTACCGGATAGCCAAGCCCACTCCAACAAAAAGTAAAAGTCCATCAAACAAGCCAGAATCGGTGTTGGCCCAACTTTGGGCTCTCAGAAGACTAAATAGCGGCTTGAAGACCGGAGACGGCTCGTTTTTATCGAGATCCAAGCGACCGATAAGGCTGTTTAAATGGCTACGCCAGCTATGCAAACCTGGCAGTAGCCAGAAGCCGCCTAAATCGAGATGTCACTACGGCTGCCGCTTTCACTTGCCCTCTGGTTGCCAAACAATCCCCATTTGCAATTCGCCTCTAGGCGAACTTCGAACAAAGACGGAGGTCATTGCGGTCGTTACTATTGTAGGCCTAGGCAGATTAGAAGACAGTTGGAGAGACCTTGGACGACCTGAAGGGTATCGGAGGCAGAGTCGGCTACTTAGGACCAGCGGGCACCTTCACCGAAGAGGCACTGCTGTCGCAAAATGACCTCAGTAAGATGTCGATCAACGCTATGACCTCGATAACCGAGGTCATCGAGGCGACGTCGTCGGGAGAGGTCGACTACGGATTCGTACCGATTGAAAACTCTATCGAGGGAACTGTGCTAGCGACGCTTGACTCACTGCTTTTTGATGCAGACCTGCTGATCCAGAGGGAAGTATCCTTGGAGGTCCACCAGAACCTACTAACTACTCCTGGCACGGACATCTCGGAGATAAAGGAGGTCTACTCATACCCGGTGGCGACAGCCCAGGTTCGCTACTTTCTCCGGACTCACCTGCCCAAAGCCGAGATCAAGGCGAGTACTTCTACCGCTGAAGCCGCAAAGTACGTCGCAGCGTCCAAAGATCGGACTAAAGCGGCGATAGCCCCGATAGCCGCAGCAAAGGAATACGGCTTAGAGGCCCTCCGGTCAAGTATCGAAGATCATCCAGGAAACGAGACCCGCTTTCTCCTCCTCCACCGACGAAACATACCAAAACCTACCGGCAACGATAAGACTACCGTCATCTGTTTCCAGGTCTCCGACCGGCCCGGATCCCTTCTTTCCATACTGGCTCAATTCTCAGCCCGGGGGATCAACCTGACCAAGCTCGACTCTCGCCCGACGAGAAGGCAGCTAGGGGAGTACTGCTTCATCATCGATCTGGAGGGTCACATCGCAGATAGTCTCGTCGCCGACTGCCTTCGCGAACTCAGGACGACCCTACCGGAACTCAAATTCCTCGGTTCATATCCGAGTTCGAGGAGTCCGAAAGCGTCGGATTCCAATAATTCATCCCAACGAAGTGCCCAGGATTGGGTCGATGAGCTAAGAGGGCGAATCTAGAGACTAAGTTGATCAGAGTTAATTTGGAGGGATGGCAGAGCGGACGAATGCGAAGCACTTGAAATGCTTTGGGCCACAAGCCCCGTGGGTTCAAATCCCACTCCCTCCGCTGGGACTAATCTAACTTGGTCCGTCACCTACTTGGCAGCTCGTCGGTACTAGTCGAACAATTCTGCCAACCGAGGCTTCTTAGAGTCGGTGCACTATTTCTAATTAGCCGACCCATCCCACTTCATCCGGCAAAATCCAGCGTTTAGGCCATCTAAAGTGCCAAATCTCGGTAAGTGAATCTTAAATGAATCACCCGGTCACCAAAAGTTGCCCCCATATGGCTTGGCCGTGGTATCCTGCGGAATGCTTCGAAGCAAAGAGCCAAAATCATGAAAATTCTTCACGCTGCGGACCTCCATATCGATAGCCCCTTACGCGGCTTGGCAAGTTATGAAGGGGCACCGGTCGACGAGATCCGAGGAGCCACCCGTCGGGCCGTCCAAAACCTAGTTGATGCCGCTGTATCTAATTCCGTTGACCTAGTAGTCATCGCTGGCGATATCTTCGATGGCGAGTGGAAGGATTACAGTACGGGGCTTTTCTGGGTAAAACAACTCGCTCGTCTGCGCGACGAAGAAATTCCGGTAGTGATCGTCGCCGGCAATCACGATGCCGGTAGCGAGATCACTAAACGACTCACCTTGCCACCTAACGTCACCCGGCTCGCAAGCTCTTCGCCCCAGACTCGCCGTTTCGACGACCTCGATCTGGCGGTGATCGGCCAAAGCTACGCCAAGAAAATCGTAAACGACGACCTAGCGGCAAGGTTTCCCAAGCCTGACCACGGACTGTTCAATATCGGCCTCCTTCACACGAGCCTCGATGGTCGCCCGGGTCACGCAACTTACGCGCCGACCTCAGTCGAAGTCCTAAGAGGCCTCGGCTATCAGTATTGGGCGCTTGGACATGTCCACCAAAGGGAGGTCGTCTCGCAGGAGCCATGGATCGTATTCCCCGGCAATCTTCAAGGTCGACACATTCGAGAGACCGGCCCTAAGGGGGCGTCTCTTGTCACCATTGAGCAAGGTGAGGTCGAGTCCGTCGAAGATCTAGAGCTCGACGTAGTCCGCTGGGCCAACTGTTTTATCGAGGTGAAGGACTCCCACACACTTGGCGAGGTATTGACTCAAGTCCAAAAAGGGCTTGAAATAGCGGTGGAAGCCGCCCAAGGGCGGCTCGTCGCAGCACGAATAAACCTGGTTGGCAGGTCCCCGATCCATAATGATCTTTGGAGAAGTTCTTTAGAGCTCGACATGGAGATACGTGCACTTGGTACGGCTAGCAACGATTTATGGATTGAGAAGGTGAAGCTCAATACAAGACGAACGACGGAGGTCGACGGAGGCCTGATCGAAGCGATCAGAGCTAGAGCGAAGGGCATCCAGAATGATCCAGACGAGATGGCCCTCGTCGAATCGCTCTTTAGCGATCTTAGAAGTAAGTTACCATCAGAGCTAAGTGTAAGCGATCCGAACGACGCCTACAATTCAGCTCCAACTTCGAGCGACCAACTAAAGGCTTCCCTCGACTCTGCGGTGGACCTGATTGCGGCACTACTCAGCGAGACGGAGGGGCTATGAGGCTCACAAGACTTAGCCTCATGAGATTTGGCATGTTCACCGATACCGAACTCGACCTTCTCCCAGAGGGCGTCAACGTAATCATCGGTGCCAACGAAGCAGGCAAGACGACCACGATGGCAGCGATCCGCCAACTCCTCTATGGAATACCAACGAGGAGTCCCCATTCCTATCTGCACTCCAACTCCGACCTGCGCATCGGAGCGACTCTACGTGCAAACGACGGTACGGAACTGGAGGTATTTCGAATAAAGCGAAATAATGCTCCTCTGATCTCCACCTCCAACGAAGCCATCTCGGATGAGCAAATGACCGAGTTGCTCGGAGGTGTGGGGTCAGAAGCTTACGAAACTATCTTCTCGATCAGCCACGAAGAAATCGTCTCAGGCGGTGAGGCACTCCTCAGGGGTGAAGGCGAACTCGGCAGAGCACTGCTCGCCGCCGGAACCGGGCTCACCCAACTCAACTCCACGATGGCCAAGATCACTACGAGAGCGGGTGAGCTATTCAAATCCACTGCATCAAAACCACTGATCAACGGGGCAATGGCCCGACATAAGGAATCCAAGGCTGCGATACGCGAGCTTAGCCAAAGTGCATTGGCCGCAGAACAGATCGAGGGCAGCCTCACCAAGGCAGTTGTGCTCGAACAGAAGCTAGCGTCGGATTACGAAGCGCTAAATGTTGAACTGAATCGTATCTTGAGAGTTCGACAAGTACGGGGCCAAGTGGAGCATAGGCGATCGATGAAGGAGGAGCTCTCAGCGCTCGAAAAGGAGGGTCACAAAGTTCCCATGGCGATCGGCCAACGGCTGATCCAGGCCCAGGACACCCGCCTTGAGGGAAACAGTTCGCTTAGAACACTTGGTCCAGACCTCGAGGGTCTCGAGGAAAAACTTTCCGAACTCTTCGTTGACCAGATACTAATTGAGCAGTCGCCAGAAATTGAACGCCTTGTCGAGGAGCTGGGAGCCCTCCGGCAGAACATGAAAGACCTTCCGGGCCTCAACAAAATGGTCGGAGATCTCGAACGCCGCCTAGCAATCCTCCTGCGTAAGGTACCAAACGGTTGTAGGCGAGATGATGAAGGTATACCCAAGCTCACCGATGTAGAACGGTCTCGGGTCGAACGACTAAGCGACGACTGGATCCGAATTCAAGACTCTTTAGCTAAATCAAACAGCGCCCTAGCAGAGGCGAGTCGTCTCCATGATAAAAACATCGCTGATTCTCAAGGACTCCAAGAAGCCAAAGATGTATCGAACCTACGTTCGGCGGTCACCCGAATACGAGGTGAAGGCCAACTCGAGTCGGAATTGGAAGCGCTAAACAAGCAAATCGCACACTCCCTCAACAAGGTAGGTGCAGTCTTAGATGCGCACGAAATCAATATCGAAGCACGGGACGCCGACTTGCTCCCCCTGCCGTCGGTAGGGAGGGTGAATGAGATTGACAAAATGGTCTTGGCGGCCAAGTCGGCATACGATACGGCCCTAGGAGAAGAAAAACGCAACAATGCCGAACTCGCCTCACTAAATGAGCAGCTAGAAAAACACCTCCTCCAGGCCGACCCGCCATCGTTAGAAGACCTAGCCGCCGCCCGCCGTATGCGCGATGAAGGTTGGAACATAATAAAAGGAATTTGGCTAAACGACTCCACGTACGACGGACGAGCAGAAGCCTGGAGTGCAGGTCATCCCCTCGATTGGGCCTTTGAAGAGGCGGTAAAAGACGCAGACGATATCGCCGACAGACTCTGGCGAGAAGCAAAGGCTGTAGAGCGTCAGTTAAACCTACAGGCACAGATCGGTGCCAAGGTCAACATCAGCCAAACAAACCAAGCCGCATTAGAGACAGCTTCGAGACAACACAGTGACGCACTGGTTCAGTGGCAAAAGCTATGGGAGCCGGTCGGGGTCGAAGCC
>JAKAPB010000061.1:0-7385 GCA_021823045.1 Actinomycetes bacterium
CCTCTTCCTGCGGATCTCGACACCTGAACGGTCTCTTCCGGTTACTTCTGCAACCAAGAGCGCTTTGATGACCTCAGAGGGATCCCACCTTTGTGCTTTTGCCGTCATCAATATCTCGGGAGCGGACTCCCGTAGGTACTTGAGCCTTAGCCTCTTTGAGAGTTCGGTGATCTCATCAAGGATTGTCTCGTAAGGTGAGGTACTCACTTCCCGAAACCTCCCCACACGCTGGTTCCGGTTTGTAGTGATCCCTCAGAAGCCTCACGAAGCTGTGGAGCTGAACGTGAGCGAAGGATAGAAAGTAGGTCCCCGACTCCGAGTCTTTGGAGCATTGCAGCCGTTGAGAGTGCTTCGTCCACCTCCTTAGTCCCGTAGGTACCTACGAGCTCAACCGCCTCGGCCATCTTCATTGGTATCAGTCTTGCACCTACTGCACCGGCTTCAATGAGCCATCTCGATGCTCCGTGTCCAATAGCCAGAAATGCCGCTTCTGAAGCAGAACTAGCCTTCGGAGGACGATCAGTTGGAGATGAAGGACGAGGTGGATAGTGCTCATCACGGATCGAAGTCTGTCCAGGTTCCACCAAAAGATGACGAGCAATTTCCTTGGTAGTGTCGTCTTTGTCCCTCACGCAGATAATCAGTTCGTCATCTGAGGTCCTCACCCATGCCTTTTCCCTGACGTATTCGTGGGGGACGGAATAACGAGCTCCCAAATAGGAGACAGTCGACGACCACGAAATTACCCTCGTCGTTCCGAAAGCACCTTGGTATGGAACTTGTGGGACACTATGGAGGGACTTGACTTCTATTTCGAGTAGCTTATTTGGAGTCCTTTTGGTCACAGGAGGTCGAACAGGGCATGGATAGAACTAGCATACGGGAAGCGATCATCGCGAGGTTGTCCAACGGCCCAGCTAACCGCTCCCAGCTTGAGGATCATCTTTTAGATCTCGGCCTCATCGACGACAAAGACTTAGAAGAAGAGATCCTCGACTACCTCGAAGGCATCGATCAACTGTGGGAATCGGAAGCTGGCAACTTTGCACTGCTTCCATTTCTCGTTAACCGGATCCATGTCGCCCACAGACTGAGCGCGAAGGAGCACGAACTAAAACTAATTGATCGGCTTCCCGATCTCGAACTTCTATGCTTTAGCGCCGGAAAACGATACTCAATTGACCACGAACTGATAGAAGTGGGATTTGGCGAGCCCTACGATCCAGACGAGATATTTCCCAACGGCTACATTAAGTTTCCCGAGCGATACTTCGATGGGCTAGAACCAGGGGAACTGATCCATTTCTACCTACAACACGAGACAATCTCGATCCTCCAAGGGGCTGCTCTTTCCGATCCAACCACTGCGTCTTTAGCTTTGAGAGATGCATTTGACTGTCTCTATGATCCTGGGGTGGGGGTCAACTCAATCGACATCGAACTCGACGCTATTTGCAATAGTCCAGGTGCATTTGATCTTCCGCTCGCTCCACTAGCAGACCTCCTAGATATGAGCGGGCTCGAAATTTTGGACGGAGAGATCGGGCCAAAAGGCGAGGCATGGCTCTCTTCTGACCAAGAAGAGGAGGAGGTCCATCGCCTAACTTTTATTTGGAAAAAGAGATTCTGGTTAAATAATTGCTGCTTCCTGGCTCTTGCGGACGCGATTAGCATCTGGGACAACTTGAGTCTCGACACCGTGGACGCGGCAACTATTTCTCGCTTAGCCGACGCTCTTGATCACGGCAACGTCCTTCCCGCATTTGCCGCCTGGCTGCTGGAGCCAACGCTGGCTTCAACGCTATCCATTGGAGATGCCATCCCTCACCTAGAGAAAGTGCGGGGGCCGGGAAGAGCCACCGCACTAATTATCCTTGCATACTCTTTCGCATCCTCGAATATCGATTCTGCCGAGTCCTATGTGCGATTGGCGATAAAGGAGGATCCAGAGCACCCCTGGGCGAGGCGCCTGCTAAGCCAGTTGCTCGAGGATCGGGGTGACCTGCATGGGGCCCTTTCAAATCTAAATCACAGCATAAGAGAAGAAATGGATGATGACAGGGAAATCCTTGAGGCATTAGTTGAGGAGTATCGCTGCATTGCAAGAAACGATCCTTGCCCGTGCGGTTCGGGTAAGAAATATAAGCAGTGCTGTTTAATCTCTCCGAAGCTATCGCTTGAACCGTGGAGACAATGGTTCGAATCGGTCATGACTAGGTTCGCCTCATTTCCCGGTAACGGCTCTGTCCTCAACGAGATCATAGGCAGCGCAGTCTATTTGGAGGAGTCGCCGAGACTTGAGCCCTTTTTGCCTTTTTCAATAGATCTAGCGATCCACGAGGGCGGATCGCTTAAGAATTACTTAACAAACCGAAGGACCCTAATTCCTCCCCATCAGCTAGCAACCCTTGAAAAACTCGCATTGACGCGTCGATCGATCTACGAAATAGTGGCTTCGACTTCTCGGTCACTAACTCTACGTGATATCGGAACTAATGAAACGGTATCTGCACTCATCGACAGCAATGGGTACGAGATCGGTCAGACAGTACTGTGTCGAATCACTGATTTCGAAGGCGATCCGATTGTCTTAGGCAGCGTCTCAACCTTGAAGAAGCTAGACATCGAGTACCTGCTACCACTAACTGCTAAGGGACTGACAGTTGACGACCTTTTGCTATGGTTCCATGCGATCCGCCCGGTAGCGGAAATTAAAAGTCACGGCGGAGATCCATTAGTCGCCTGCAAAGCGTCGCTCTTCTTCTCTGACCCTTCCGACGTTCCCGCTAAATTGAACTCCTTTTTTGAGATAGAAGGAGCGAACGAATGGTCGATCACGGAGACAAACACCGATGGCGACTTCGCTCAGCATGGCAGCTTGGAGTTGGTCGGCCAAGAACTGCGGGTCTTCGCCAACACCGAACCTTACTTCGATCACCTGCTCGCTACCATGCGGGAAAACTTCTCCGGATTCGAAGTTCAGGGGGAAAGCCGATCGTCAATTGTTGAACTACTCCGTCAAGGGGACCCCTCGGACGCTACCGATAAAGAAGAGGCAATTCCTGGGCTGCAGGATTGCCCCGAAGAATAGCTGGATAAGGTGGATGAAGAGTAAATCAGACTCCCCCGGCCAATTAGTTCCACCGGAACATCAAGAGAACATCCGATAGGATCGGGATCCTCTCTAAGCACTAAACGGGGGGATTTGAGACGATTTCCATAAGTCTTTGACGCAGTTCAGAAATGGTTTCGTCCGCTTCAATCGGATTACCGTCACCGTCGACTAGATAGAAAGTGTCTATTACATCATCCCCCAGAGTCAGCACCTTTGCCCTAGTAATATTCAGGCCCGATACGGCGATCGCCCTGGTCAGCTCGTGCAAGAGACCAATTCGATCCGGGCCCCACACCTCGACCACCGTAGCAGTCGCCGAAGCCTCCCGATCTATGAGGACCCTGGGATCTAGCTGCAATCCTTCGGCGATGAGCTGTCTCTTACGGTAGTGTTTCCGTTTCTCCAGCAATTTCTTTTCGACGTCCTCAGGCTTAGCAAGGGCCTTGGGTAACTCTTTTTTAAACTTCTCCCAGTTAAATTCACTTTCCCACTCGCTCATGGTCTGAAAAACCTCTATAGCCACTCCGCTATGGGCAAAAACCTCGGCGCCAACGACGGAGAAACCGACTAGCGCTAGGGCTCCGGTCACCGCCGAAAAGAGGCCCGGCCTATCTGGTGCGGCGACAAAAAGGCCGTCCGGATGGACGCTAATTGCACAGTCCTTACCACACGAGTCGGCCAACTCGTCAAGAAGCTCATTGCTATATTTGCCGTTAGCGACATTCGGGATCCCACCGAGCATCTTCGCCCTTACCCCAGCGACCAATTCGGAAATTAACGACTTCTTCCAGTGGCTCCAAGCGGCAGAACCAGTAGCCAACGAATCAGCCTCGGTTAGTTTCTCCAAGAGCTCCAAGGTCTCTAGATCCCCCAGGGCATCGGCGACCTTTTCAATAGTCACCGGATCGGTGACATCCCTCTTCATCGCCATATCCGCTAGCAGCAGGTGATGTTCGATGAGCTTCTTGATAACGCTCACATCGTGGCTGTGGAGCCCTATCCTCGCGGCAATGGAATCCATCAATTCCACCCCGGCCTCCGCGTGATCCTTATTGGCTACTCCCTTTCCAATGTCGTGGAACAGTGCGCCGAGCAAGAGGAGGTCTGGCCTGTGGACTTCACGCCGAAAGAGGGCGGCATTCGCTGCGGCTTCCAAAAGGTGCCTATCGACGGTAAAGCGATGGTAGGCGTTGCGCTGGGGCTTTGAGCGAACTAAATCCCACTCCGGCAGTAGCGCAGTGAATATCCGCACGAACTCCAACGACTCAATAGCCTCGATGGCGGACCTCGCGGTGCCGAGAAGCGAGACCAGTTGGCTCAATGCTCCAGCAGGCCATTTATCCCCGTTATAGTCGAGCGATGCTCTCATTCCTATCAGCGAAAGTATCTGTATCGGTATCTGGCCATGAGCAGATACCGAAGCTATCTCCAGGATCTGAACCACTCCAAGGCCCACGCCCTGGGGTAGTTCGATCTCCAATTCACCCTGAATAGATCGGTATTTAACCGCCGGGTTTGTCTTGAGCGTCCCGGAGAGGGTCTTGGCATTTGCACTCGAATCAAGTCGAGCAAGCCTATTTACTGCATAGGAGATCGATCGCGCGGCTTCTGAAATCTTTCCCATGAGGTCGTCGGCATCGGTAAGTCCGATTGCCGCTGCGACCTGGTCCTGCTCCTGAAGCAGTAGCCGGTCCTCACCCTTTCGGCTACGGCGGTGAAGTTCGACTCTGGCGGCCAGCATGAGCTCATTACCTTCGAGAAGGTGCCTATCAAGGTCGTTCGAGAAGGGTCGCTTGGCCTTCATCAACGCCGAGTAGATCGCAAAATCCCTAAGGCCACCCCGCGCCTCTTTCAGATCAGGCTCTAAAAGAAAAGCCATATCTCCCGACGACTCGTGCCGGGCTCGCATCGAATTTGCAATATCCCTTAAATACTTGGGGTGCTCACGTTGCCAGAGGCCCATGCTCCGGGAAGCTAGTTCATTGGCCAGCTCCTGATCGCCACAGATAAAGCGAAGGTCCACTAGGCCGAGCATGGCTCTGATGTCCCCCCTCGCCACATCGAGGGCTTCCTTTATGGTCTTCACGCTATGGTCGAGCCCGAAACCCGTATCCCATATCGGATACCAAAGCTCCGACGCAACATCATCGACGCTCTTGAGGCCACGATGGACGAACATCAGATCTAAGTCCGAATACGGACATAGCTCCCGGCGACCGTAGGATCCCAGTGCGACCAAGGCAACCTTGGGTCTCTTAGGAAAGACGCTCTTTAACCAAGCATCTGCGACCTCGCTAAAGGCTCGAGTCCACCGTCGCCCAGCAAGGTCAGAGCGCGAAAGCAACGCGTCGCGCTCCTCTACTAGGGACAGAGACAAGGTCGTCTTTCCTCTCCCAACTTTACGATCGCTCGCACTAGGCCCGGCTTAGTGGGTACCTGCGACTTCAACTTCACTTGTTCCAACTAGAGGGCGTCGGTTCCTCTTTCACCGGTTCGAACCCTAATTAGCTCTTCTACCGAGTGCACCCAAACCTTGCCATCGCCAATTTTACCGGTCCGCGAGATCTCCACGATAGCGTCTACGACCCGATCCACTTCACCGTCGTCGACAACTACCTCAATCTTCACCTTAGGGACGAAGTTGACTTGATACTCGGCCCCGCGGTATACCTCAGTGTGCCCGGATTGACGTCCGAAACCCTGAACCTCCGTCACGGTCATTCCGTTTACGTCCAGCTTGGCCAATCCCTCCCTGACATCGTCAAGCTTGAAGGGCTTGATCACGGCTACCACTACTTTCATAAACCCAACCTCCGGTTAGCGTCTGAATCCATGCTCAGCTCTGCCCATTAAAATTCTGAAATCATAAGAGGCTAGCAGTAAAATGCGGGTGTCACTTGAAATTGCAAAACGGTCGGAAGCCGGATAGACCCGGACCAACCTTCCGATTGGCCGTCAAGTGGGTCGATCAACTCGGCGAAAATAACCGTTTTCACATCTGACACCTTTAGCAAAAGACAGCGGTCAAACCCGCTACCTCACCTCATAAAAAGGACTGGCGCGACTCCTTCCGCATCTGGGCACCGTGCCCAACTCTTAACTTGTGGCCAACCTAGATTACGCCCGTTTCCGCATTGATACAGAAAGATTACACGGACGTTAATCAATAGCTTTGGGAACCTCCTACTGAAGAATTGCAAAATAGGCAGGCACTCTGGAATACGTTGGATACCTCTACACAGACGCTGGGTGTGGACCTACTTTGTGACCTCGACAATTTAGCTCAAGTATTTCTAAGGCGATGTCGAACTGATATCAAGGAGGATGGAAAAAATGACCACAGACCAGATAACAAAGATTCGTCACATGGAGGGCCATCTGGTCCTTGTAACCACGGATGAAAATACTATTGAAGCCCTACTCATCTCGGCTTGTCGGGGAGCAAGGAGAACGCTCTGGCTCCAGAAAGATGAAGGAGACTCCTTTTTGCCATTAGCCCGAGTTCGCTCAGTATCAGAAAAAAACTGACCCTACCCGACCACATATATGTCGGAGCGAATGCTCACTAGGTCGCACTTGGGGTTCGCATCAGCGGAGCAGTATCGCCTAGCCCCAATTCGTCGTGTCAACTGGGCTAGCGGACTAAATTCACAAGCTCTCCAACGCCTTCAACCGTTGTCACGAGCCTTTGACCACTCTTCAGAAAGACTTTCGGTACCCTGCCGGCGCCAACACCGGAGGGTGTGCCGGTCGATATTAGGTCACCTGGCGAAAGTGTGATGATCGACGAGATGTAGGAGATCACCTCTGGGATTGAAAAGATCAACCTCGAAGTTCTCGAGTCCTGCATCACCTCTCCGTCGATCGTCGTCGTAATACGAAGATCACGTGCAAAATCAACCTCTCCGGGGGTAACTAGCTCTGGTCCAACAGGCGTCGTCCCTTCGAATATCTTCCCCTGCATAAACTGCGTCGTCCTATTCTGGAAATCACGCATTGACACGTCGTTGACGACAACAAACCCAGCAATATGATCGTTAGCCTCGCTTTCGCTCACATTTCGGGTCTCATCTTTGATTACGACACCCAGTTCCGCTTCCCAGTCCACGGCCTGAGAAACAGCTGGAAGAACCAGGTCATCGTTTGCGCCCATCAATGTCTGGGCAAACTTACAGAATAAGGTCGGATATCCGGCGTCTGTTCTGCCCATCTCCGCGATGTGCTCCCGGTAGTTAAGCCCCAGGCAGAAGATCTTCCTGGGTTCCAAGAT
>JAKAPB010000061.1:7395-8057 GCA_021823045.1 Actinomycetes bacterium
CAAGATTGTCGGCGCATAATCCGCCTGATTGAGTCCAATCTCCCTGGATCCTTGCAGCCTTGACCAGTCAACGTCGGCCTTGATCAACGCCCCAACGTCTTCAAAGTCTAAAAGACGGTACTTATCTCCGTCCCTCACCGCGGCTTTAGTAGTCCCGTCAACTCTTAGGGTCGCTATACGCACTGAGGTTCACCTTTTCTAAGCCAAGCCATTCAAAACTGAAAACATATCCAGGCTAAAACCAATAGTGTCTCCCTCCGTGCCAGAAAGCCCCACATTCTTGGTCACGAGGTAAGCCGTTCTCTCAGCTTGGGTTGATGTGGCCGTCGGACGAACAGCGACGAGTAAAGGGAATTGAACAGATCCACGTGCTGGTTGGCTGCATAATCCTGTGCCGCCGCTGCAATGAATCGACCGCTCAAGCCGAGAACAATACCTCTGCCCCTAGCGCCACCAAACGCTTCGAAGGGGCTGACAGCTTCAGCCGTCTCTTCTACCTGGGTTCCGTACATCGCCCTCACCGCTAGGGCAAGCTAGCGAAGTCTGTTTTACAGCAAGGTGAAAGGAGGGAACTTCCCTTTCCCGGCAGCCGACGAAGACGATCCGGTAATCACTCTCTCTGTTCGCCATTAGAAAACTAAGTGGCTTCTTGGCTCCGGACG
>JAKAPB010000062.1 GCA_021823045.1 Actinomycetes bacterium
TTCCGATCTCTCGAGGATCCAAGGCGCCTTCACTTCGGCCAACTTATGGGCACGGGCCACCCTACCGGGAGCATCCCCTTCGATTGGAGCTGGGGCACCCTTTATCCCCTTCACGGCCTCCTCCGCCTGGCGGACCGAAAGCTGCTCTTTCTTGATCCGCTCAGCCAGTTCCTCCTGAAAGTTTCTATCGGACGATCCTAGAATTGCCCTGGCGTGGCCGGCAGTTATTGAACCCTCGGCGAGGTACTCCTGGATTCGCTGGGGGAGTTGAAAGAGTCGCAGTGAATTAGTAATCGCAGTACGGCTCTTTCCCATTCTTTGAGCCAGCTGATCATGAGTAAGGCCAAAATCGTCGATTAGCTGCCGGTAGGCTCCCGCCTCCTCTAGTGGATTTAGGTCCTCTCGATGCAGGTTCTCAACGACCGCCTGCTCGAGGGAGGAGAGGTCGTCGGCCTCCTGCACCAGGGCGGGGATCATATCCAACCCGGCCCTTCTAGCGGCCCGCCACCTACGCTCACCAGCAATTATCTGATACTCCTGGTCGGCAAACCTCCTCACCAGTATCGGCTGGAGGAGCCCTAGCGCAGCGATCGAAGCCGCTAGGTGGGAGAGTGACTCCTCGTCAAAGTGCCTCCGTGGTTGCATCGGGTTGGGCCTAATCTGCCCGATGGGAAGTTCACGCAATGCAGACTTTGGGGCCCCCATCTCACCAACCGGTATTAGCGCCGAAAGGCCCCGACCCAGTCCACTTCTTCGATCACTCACCGACAACCTCCCGAGCAAGAACGCGATACGCAATGGCGCCCCTCGAAGAGGGGTCAAAAACCGTGATGGGTTGCCCAAAGGAGGGTGCCTCAGAGAGGCGAACCGACCTCGGGATAATCGTGTCGCAGACTACCTGTCCACAGAATCCCCTAACATCCTGTACTACCTGCTCGGATAGCTTTGTCCGGCCATCGTACATCGTCAAAACCACGTAATCCACGTCTAAATCCGGGTTTAGGCTCGACTTCACTAGCCGGACGTTTCGATAGAGCTGGGTTAACCCCTCGAGGGCGTAGTACTCGCACTGGATAGGCACCATTACCTCGGTAGCTGCGGTAAGTGCGTTGACCGTCAAAAGGCCCAACGATGGCGGACAGTCTATGAATACGAAGTCGTAATCCTCGGCTATCCCCTCGAGCGACCTCTTTAGCTTCGTCTCCCGGCTGAAAATAGAGACGAGTTCGATCTCGGAACCGGCTAGGTCTATCGTCGCCGGGCAGAGAAAGAGGTTTCGCACGCTCGTCGCCTCTATGGCGTCCTCCATCGGGATGTCCTTCATAAGTACGTCATAGATGGAAAATTGCAGTCCTCTTCTGTCGATCCCGAGGCCCACGGTAGCGTTGCCCTGCGGATCAAGGTCAATTACCAGCACCCGCTTCCCCATCTCTGCTATGGCTGCAGAGAGATTAATTGTCGTCGTGGTTTTACCAACGCCACCCTTTTGATTGGCGACGGCTACGATTCGCGGGCTGTCCGTTTCGGACAAATTACTCCCCTCTCAGACAGATCATTCCTCTTTATCAAAAAGACACTCGTCCCACTAGCAGCTAAGGATCCGGACCATGCAGGTCAAGGATTCTGGCGGACTCAAAGAATCTACGGTCCAACATGTCGATATTAGAGCCGAATTGAACTACTCAGCGACTATCCTAGCCGCGGATTTTCATGGTAATCGATAAAAGTGGGCATAATAAGGATCTGACTTGGTCGAAAAGTCACAAAAGGTTTCACGTGAAACAGTTACAGGGGAGTAGCGGGGGAGTGAGGGCGCCAAAAGCGGTGGTTTCACGTGAAACATAGGCCAACTCGGGCCAGCCGACCGGGAAAGGAGACCAAGAACAGGAGATAGCGGGGGGCCGCCGTCAGAACAGTGGGCGTTTAGCCGGGATACCAACCCTACGGGGATATCGATCCGGAGTAGCCTTCACCTTGAGGAAGGCAGAAAGGCTCACAGACTCCTCCGGCAAAGGAAATCTTTCAAATCCGAGTTCGTCCATTATCGCCGGGTCCCAGCGGCCCAATCCACCTTCGGGGGGATCCGATACTAAAAGGGCGCCACCGATGTCGAGTAGGGGAGCGGCGCACTCTGCGGTAATAGCCGGCCCGGCAAAACCCCTCGCCACGACGAGTGAAGCAATCCCCCTATACTCTCTCCCCCTACCGACTATCTCGGCACGCTCATTGAGTACGACGACCTGGCACTCGAAGTCGATCGCATCCTTTTGTCTTGTGAGAAACTCCGCCCGACGCACTTGCGACTCGACTAAATAGACCGCCGAGCCCCTCGGAAGGGAGTAGGCGAGGACAAACCCCGGTATCCCCGCTCCCGAGCCCAGGTCGAAACAGATCGGATCGACAATAGCTAGGGCCGCAAGCAGTTCGCTTGCGGCCCTAGCAAAAACTATTGAATGCTCCAGCTGCACCTCGAAGGATTGTGGCCCCAAGAGGCCCAACTCCCACGCTTCCTGGAGCCAGCTAACTACCTTTGGGTCGGACTTAATCCTGCTCAGACTCGGCATCATACCTATAGAGGACCACATAGCGCCTAGGGTCATACCCCTCAGACCTGGTACCAATGCCTTCTATGTTTGCCGCAGTATCGTGGACGATCTTTCTATCGGCTGAGACCATCGGCTCCAGTGCCTTTTCAACCCCGGTCTCCAAAACCTCGGTGGCGACCGCTGTTACAAAGCGTTCTAGGGCTCGAACCCGCTTTGCACGATAGCCCGCAACGTCGACGGTAACACGGCCTGAGCCCTCTCCGGCGGCCCTTTGCACGATCGCCCTGGTAAGCTCTTGGACCGCCGAGACGACATGCCCCTTCGAACCGATTAGGACACCAAGATCGTCTCCGAGGATAGAAAGCTCCATCGACTCATCGTCGACGTGGTCGACATGCACGGTACCTGCGAGCCCCATCTCTCCTAATAGTCCAGCTAGAAAGTGCTGTGCTGCACCGGCCAACTCAATCCGTGAGGGTCCCTCTTCGGTAGTGGACACTGTCTGTTCCTCCGTTCCCTTCTCAGCTATCGCTTTTACTGCCTTCTTTGGTCTCTCTGACCTGCTCCGCTCACGTGCCCCACCCCTAGCCGGTCTGGCTGAGGTCGAAGCATGCTTAGCTGAAACTTCTCCTGATGCACTCTCCTTAGCCTCAACTAACTCTTTGTCAGGCTTTGGCGATCCGTCACTACTACCTTTGCTCCCCCGTCTCCGAGTATCCCTCCTGAGCTCTTTTGCCCTTGGGGTGGTTGGCTTTACCCTTGCCCTAACCCTCGCCTGCTTCTTGGAAAGTCCTAAAAAGCCCGTCCGGGGCTCCTCTAGAATCTCAAACACCGCCTCGGAGAAGTCAACTCCTAATACGTCTAAGGCGGCTTCTTTTGCTTCTTCGACCGTTCTTCCGGTCATTTCAACCCATTCCATCTATTCCTCTAGTGCAATCGTGAATCACAGTTATGTAATTGCATCAATGTCGTGCCTTAGGCACCTTTCTTCTTCTCTTCGGGGTCGTTCCCCCCTGCGGGCCGATTCTTAGGAATTTCTGGCCCGGCCTTCCCAGTCGGAGACCCCTTTGTCTGTCTCCTATTCACTGGACCTTTGCGCACAATTGGTGTCGATGCCTGATCCTTTCGGTCTCCGGCTCCGCCCGACGGTTGGGCTGGCTTTGGCTTACTCCTTGGAGCGGGCTTCGGCGCCGGCCGATTCTGCCCCTTCTCTTTGGGTATAAAGGTATCCTCAGCTGCGCTACTATCCCCCTTGGCGGCCTTGTTCCGCTTAGCCTCCGCCTTTATCTCCTTAGCCTTGCTCGCATGCTCTTTGAGCGCCGGATCAAAGCGATACATCGCCTCCTGCTGGAGGATCCTAAAGACGCTGGCAACTATGAAATAGACATTCACCCCGACGGGGATATTCAAATAGATGATCCCGAAAATCAGAGGTGAAAACTTATTGAGATAATAGGCCTGCTTGTTGGCCTGAGCCGCCTGGGGATTCTTGTTAGTGATCTGGTTCATCTGGATGTACTGCAAGGCCACCGAGATAAGCACTATCACATAGAAAGGAAGTGCATTGGCGAAACTTCCATGGGGGTCGGTCACCTTTAAAGCAAGGTTGATCCCAAAGGAGTACATTGCCCCACCAGCCTCGACCAGACTCTTATAGAGGAGTGTCGAGTGACTGATGTACTTTGGAGACGCCACATGGTGTGCACCAATCGTGTTCGTCAAGCCCCTGATTACGTCGTACATCACATAGAGGAGTGGGAGCTGCAGCAGCATGGGCAAGCACCCGCCCGCAGGATTTACCTTGTGCTCTTTAAAGAGGGCTTGCTGCGCCTCGACAAGGGCTTGCTTGTCGTTTTTATACTTTCTCTGAAGCTCTTTGATCATCGGCTGGATCTTTTGCATCTCCAGCATCGACTTGGTGCTCATATAGGTCAGCGGGGACACTACCACCATCACCGTGACGGTTAGTAGTGCGATCGAGCCCGCGTAGCTATGGACGACACCATAGAAGATGGCGATCAATCCAGCCATCAACTCAAAGATCGGTTTGAGTAGTGCGCCTAGGAAACTCATTTCATATCCTTCGAACTCGCAGATTTAGGCGAGACATCAGGGACCGGGTCGTAACCCGATCCTCCAAATGGGTTACACCTGGCTACCCTTCTGATCGACAGCCAAGACCCTTTAAAAAAACCGTGTCGCTCTACGGCTTCGTATGCATATTCGGAACAGGAGGGGGAGTAGCGACAAGGGGAAGGCCTCCCGGCCCGAAGAAATTGATAACCGCCAATCATCTTAAGGGTTGCTTTAGCGATAAATGCGGTTTTGTGCTGCTTTATTGAATTAGTAGACTCTACTGAACCGACGGGCTTTTTAGAACTGACGGACTTTTTAGAATTTGGCGATCCTTGTGACTCCGACGCCTCTTTTTTTGGGGCCTCGTTAGAACCGACACCCGCCGACCCATTGCTACTTGCCAACCGAGACCCCAATCTTTCTAAGCACCGACTCCATATCTGACTTCAGCTCCCAGTAGTCCCTCTCCCTAGCCGAAGGCTTGACCGCTACCAGGTAGCAGCCCGAGCTAAGGATCCCCTCGGATTCAAAGGAGATCTCTCGCAATCTCCTTCGAATTCGATTTCTCACTACCGCATTGCCAACCCTCTTTGAAATGGCAAACCCGACGAGGGTCGCTTCGTTTGAGCCACGCTCTAGAAAGTAGATCGAGAGGTTACGTCCCCCAAAGCGGCGTCCGGCCCTTCTCAAATCGTCGAAATCGCTTCTCTTCGAAAGCCGTTCCATCGAAGGCGTCTGTTAGACGGTCAGACGATGGCGACCCTTAAGCCTCCTAGCTTTAAGAACTGCCCTGCCTGCCTTACTAGCCATCCTCGACCTAAAGCCGTGCTTACGGGCCCTTCTTCTATTATTCGGTTGGAACGTCCTCTTCACGACTTCTCCTTGTATGAATCCTCGTATGAAACACGGGCGCGGCCTCACGCCGCCAAACTGTAACAGTCTAACCGATATCAGGCGGCTAAAGGTCGTGGCCCCTACCGACTAGCCTTGGAGACTAAGTGTCGACTTCAGAGACACTCTAAAGCTTTGATAATTACTTCAGTATTTTCTGACACTTATCCTCAATCTCCTCGTTAATCTCTCGGTTAATTTTTTTCAATAGCGGCCGAACAATTGATGTCAAAGCCCTAAATAGCACGCTTACAAAGGGTTACATTTGTGTAATTGTAGTGAGAAGACTGAATAAATTTCTTGAATTGTCCTAAAGGGAGTAATATTACATACACCCAGGTCAAAGAGGTATTTTCCGCTTTGAAAAAGAATTTTGAAAAAGTTTCCCAAACCCGGCAATATTCCCTACCAATTTGCGCTACCTTTCATATCTGATCTTTTTCGAACACCACATCGGGGGAGTCGCTGGCGCAAACCCTTGGTCAACGCTGGCTGCATTTGTGGATAACTCTGTGGAAAAGATAACTCTTTGGGGATGGATTGGATGCAAAACGTAACGGATCTGTGGATAACTTGTGCCGACGTGCTGAGATCTCATGTGGGGGACTCCACCTTCAGGACCACCTTCGCCGGGATCGAGCCGATCTCATTAGACGCAAACACTCTTACTTTGAATACTCCGAATGTGTTGATCAAAGAACGGGTCAACCAGAAGTACTTAGACCTCCTAGAAGAGGTGATCCAAGAGTTGACGGGTGAGGACCTAACGGTCTCTTTAACGAGCACCCCAAAGAGCGAGAGTCAACTTGAAACGGAGCCTCCTTCAACTACCGAAAGGTCCCCTGCGACAACATCAGTGTCAGCATTGAACTATCCTGGTTCTTCCAGAAGCTCATCTCCAACACGAAAGGGGGCTAAGGCGGCATCTTACGACTCAATGTTCCCTGGTGATCAGGGTAGATCCTCATCATCTAAGGGAATCTCCATCGGGGTAGATCCTAGATACAGCTTCGACTCCTTTGTCATCGGAGCATCAAATCGCTTCGCCCATGCAGCTGCCCTTAGCGTAGCCGAACAGCCAGCGCAGTCCTATAACCCCCTTTTCATTCACGGGGACGCCGGCCTCGGAAAGACACACCTTCTACACGCGATAGGGAACTACGTAGTTGAGAACTACCCCCACCTAGGCGTCCGGTACGTCTCTACCGAGACCTTCCTAAATGAATTCGTCGACGCAATACGGAAGAACTCGACGACTTCATTCAAACGTAAATACCGCGAGTGTGATGTACTTCTTGTCGACGACGTCCAATTCTTAGAGAGTCGAGAGTCACTACAGGAGGAGTTCTTCCACACTTTTAACTCCTTGTATGCGGCCAAGGGGCAGATCGTTATCACCTCCGACCGACCACCAAAGGCATTATCAACCCTCGAGGACAGGCTAAAGAGCAGATTTCTCTCTGGCCTCACCACCGACGTTCAGCCCCCGGAGATCGAAACCCGCCTGGCGATTCTACGAAAGAAGGCGGATGAAAACCACTATCACCTTCCAGACGACGTCGCCGAGTTCATCGCCTCCAACGTTCGTGACAACATAAGAGAACTCGAGGGTGCGCTAATTAGGGTATCCGCCTATTCTTCTCTGAATAAGTCGCCAATAGACATCACGCTGGCTAAGGAGATCCTCTCGGACATCGATGGGCGGGAGAGGGACTCGGTTATCACCCCGAAGATCATCCTGGAACAGACGTCAAAATACTTCAACTGTTCTGTCTTTGCCCTAATGGACTCTTCTCGGAAAAAGCCGATCGTAACAGCACGCCAGATAGCGATGTACGTATTTCGGGAGATGACCGACTTGAGCTTCCCAGCAATCGGTAAAGAGTTTGGTGGTAGGGATCATACGACGGTGATGCACGCTGTTGACAAAATTGAACGCCTAATGGGAGAACACCGTGAGATCTACCAACAAGTCACTGAACTAGAACAGCTCATTAGGTCTGCTCAGGGGGCATAATAAATGACTTTGAAATCTAAAAACCAACAAGTCGATTCTCTGCCTGCGGCTAGCTATGTGGAGAATACTGTGGAGAATACTGTGGACATCAAGGCACTAACTGTTGAAATGGTCGCAAAACTTAATAAGTTATACCCAGGCCATACACAGGTCAAAGAAGTGCAAGATAAGTCCCTGTGAACTAAAGTGGACAGACTGTGGAGAACAAAATGAACTTGAGCTGGACTTGTGCTAGCTTTTCCACAATCCACAGGACCTATTACAACTACTTCCATTTATACATACAAGAGGAGTTCTAGTGAGGTTTCGTTGTGACAAAGTCGCCCTCTTTGAGGGTCTGAGTGCAGCATCGCGAGCAAATGGTCGTCAGAGCTCTGCGGGAACTGTCAAGCTAGAACTAATCGGGCACAACTTGAGATTTATCGGTCGTGATACCGACTTGACCATCGAAGCGACCATCGAGGTCGCTTCTATCGAGGAGGGGGTTAGCGTCGTCCCGGTATCCCCTACGGTCGA
>JAKAPB010000063.1 GCA_021823045.1 Actinomycetes bacterium
TTTGCTGCTCATGGGGCATATTAATATTTCAACCAGGGGATTTAGCTCGAATTCGGAGTTGTGACGGGCTTATAATGGCCGAGGGGGCTATATTGGTTATGATTCGATGAATGTCTGTAATCGAGAGGGGCTCGCCTGTCCGTAGTCGTTTGAATAACTAAAGACTTGCAGAGTCCCTCGCTATGTTCAACTAATGGTCACGGACAGTCGAACCCTACTAATTTCCGAAGAACCAGATTATTTCCTCTCGGGCCTGAATGACACTTTCAGCAGAGCAATGGGCCGATGTAGCTTATGGCTTCATTCTCATGACTGAATACGTTCACAGTTGACTTTTTTAGGTTGTCAGCTGCCATATATTATTCCGAAAGTTCCGGTCGGTCGTTGTTAGAGCTGATTGCAAATGGGTTTCGAGTCAATTGTCCAGTTCGGATTCTCGCTTAAATGTTAGAGAATTCGGCTTGTCGTCGAGGACTCTCGACCCCGATGCCGTTTCTTGGTTTGCGGGATGGTCGGCCAAACACGTTGCCAGCAGCCGTAGCTGAGGTGGAGTGGCCGAGCTAGGTCTTGTTTGAACCCATAAATAAATGACTCTTGCAGTGCCATTGCGTAGATAAAGTAATTGCGAAGAAAGATGAATAATGATAACCAAAATTCCCAGCCAGCCCGGATAATAAGGTGCATAAAGGTATGCGAATTCACGGGGGGAGGGTTACTAACACGTCATATAAGTTTCGATAATAAATGTCGCTAGCTAACAAGGCAGACTATTGGTGGAAGACGATAGTTAGCTGTGTTGGGGGTATGTGTAGCGCTAATCAAAGGATCATGGTGTCTCTTTGAATTGGGTGTTAACTGCTCGATAGATCGCAATTGCCACTTGTCGCATATGGTCAATTGCCGGGATATCGTATTAACTATCTTGATTTGTATCTCCAGCTTTCATTAGAAATACGATTCACGGCTGTTGTTTTACCCTGATGGTGATAATTGGAGGTTGGTATATTTATACACTCGCTCCAAGTATTTGAATTAATTGCGGCTACATATTTTCTAAAGTGATTCTTAGAGGTGCCGTTAACTGTCTAGGTGTACGGGTAGTGCCGTGTCCAAACAAGGAGGATTGTGATGACTATTGCGGCGACCAATGGGCGCTCTGGCAAGGCACAGGATGATGCCGACGCCATAGACGATGAGATGAGCGAGTCGGTAAGTGACGGTTCGGCTTCTGGGAGTACCAAAGTTTCGGCCCGAAAGTCGACGCAGTCTGTCTCGGATAAAGGCACCCCTGATGGTTTTATTACCATCACCAATGATGAGTACATTGACTTGCGCGGGAAGCTCGACGCAATTTCCAAGTCACAAGCGATGATCGAGTTCAAGCTCGACGGGACGATAGTCACCGCCAACGACAATTTTCTTACCACGCTGGGATACGGCCTCGATGAGATCAAGGGACGGCACCACAGGATGTTTGTGGAGCCAGCCTACGCTCGCTCGGCCGAGTATGAGCTGTTTTGGGAGACGCTGCGAAATGGTAATTTCCAGGCTGGTGAGTTCAAGCGTATCGGTAAAGGTGGCAGGGAAGTATGGATACACGGTGCATACAATCCAATTTTCGATGCCAACGGCAGACCTTTTAAAGTTGTAAAGTTTGCAACTGACCTAACCGCCCAGGTTCAACAGCGCATTCTTTTGCAGGAGGGCGTAAAAGACGTCATGTCCATCGCGGAAGGCGTAAATGAGGCAGCCTCCGAGATGGCGGCTCTAAGCGAGCAAATGGGCGCAAATTCGACCGAAACCTCAGCGCAAGCCGAAGCGGTTAGCACCGCAGCTGAGCAGGTAAGTGCGAACTTGCAAACGGTATCCGCCGCTGCCGAGGAATTGGCAACGTCAATCGTTACAGTCGCCAATAATGCATCGGACGCAGCACGTGTTGCAGGTACCGCAGTTGAGGCCGCCGAATCCACCAGGCTTACCATGGACAGGCTTGGAACTTCCTCCCGCGAGATTTCGACGGTTATAAAGGTGATTACTTCGATTGCACAGCAGACAAACCTACTCGCATTGAACGCGACTATCGAAGCCGCTCGAGCTGGAGAGTCTGGCAAGGGATTTGCAGTTGTCGCTAATGAGGTGAAGGAGCTGGCGAAGCAGACCGCACAGGCGACCGAGGATATCGGACGTAGGATCGAAACCACCCAGTCCGATACCGCTGAGGCTGTAAATGCAATCAATGAGATCGCTCATATCATCGATCAGATCAATGCCATCTCTGGGACGATCGCCGAAGCGGTCAAGGAGCAGCAGTCGACAACTGGGGCGATAGCGCAAAATATTTCCGAGGCAGCGGTTGGCTCTGGGGAGATAGCACGCAATATTACCGGCGTAGCGCAAGCTGCCGAGAGTACTTCGAAGGCCGTCTCTAAGAACCAGGAGCACACCATGGGACTTATCCAGGTTTCTTCTGAGCTTCACACCGTGGCGGAGAAGCTGAGGAGCGCTAGTTGAGCCGCTCATTCGAGCATTCAAATCGCCCGAATGATTGGGTAGCCGCCCCTTCGGGCGATTCAGGCGGCGCTTTGGATCGAGATAAGACAAACATGGGGTGCGAGCGATGACCCAAGATGATGACCTTGCCGAAGTAATCGGCGAGTTTCTAGTAGAATCTGGCGAGGGCTTAGACGCCCTCGACCAGGCCTTTGTTGAGCTAGAGCATGATCCGACCGATGTGGGAAACCTGGCGTTCGTCTTTCGGACCATACATAGCATTAAAGGCGCCAGTGGCTTTTTGGGTTTCCAGAACCTAGAGAAGGTTACCCATTCAGCAGAGAACCTTCTCTCGCAGTTGCGAGACGCGACTTTGCTGCTCACGCCCGAGATTACCACCGTTTTACTCTTGGCGGTGGACGCGGTTAGGCAGATGCTGCTGAACATAGAGCAGAGTGGAAGCGATGGCGATGCGGACCACACTGAGTTAATTCGTTCAATGGAGTCACTTAGCCATAGGCCGCAGTCTACGACGGAGCCTGGGGTTCAAGTTCCTGGGCTGGACGGTCGCAAGCATGACGGTCCCACGGTTCATCTGCCCGAGAATGCAGAGGCAGAGGTTTCCCGGACTTCACAGGGAGCTACCCAGAAAGAGGGCGTCCCAGTCGTCCCCGATAATTCCAGCGATGAAGAGTTATCCGATGATGAGAGTAAGAGTGTTGGAGAGCTCCTCGTCGAAGCTGGAAGGGTAAAGCCGGAGGAAGTGCAACTCGCATTGGAGGCACAACTCGCTGGAGATCCCCGGCATGTTGGCGAGATACTCGTCGAAAGGGGGGTACTCGACTCTTCTGACGTCGTTGAAGCACTCAATACCCAGCGTAAAGAGGCCGGACCAACAGTAAACAACTCGACGATTCGTATCGATGTAGCACTGATCGATCGGTTGATGAACCTTGTGGGGGAGCTCGTACTAGCGCGGAATCAGGTTTTGCAATTTACTGCGAATCAACCAGATAGCGCTTTGGTCGAGACGACCCAAAGGCTCAACCTCATCACCACCGAACTCCAGGCCGGAGTGATGAAGACTCGCATGCAGCCGATAGGAAACGTGTGGTCGAAGTTTCCAAGGGTTGTCCGCGACCTAAGCCTATCGGTTGGCAAGAGGATAAGACTTCACATGGAGGGGGCCGAGACTGAGCTCGATAAGACGATTATCGAAGCTGTCAAAGATCCCCTAACCCACCTGGTCCGAAATGCTATTGATCACGGCATCGAGTTGCCCGAGGCGAGAGCGGCTCTTGGCAAACCGACAGAGGGTACGCTAAGCCTGAGGGCTTTTCACGAGGGCGGCCACGTAAATATTGAGATCAGCGATGATGGCTCTGGTATCGACGTGGAGAGGATCAAGGCTAAGGCCGTATCATCGGGTCTGATCTCAGCTGATCAAGCGGCGAAGCTTTCTGAAAGGGATGCATCGGCGCTTATCTTCCTTCCCGGTCTCACCACTGCAACAGCGGTCACCAACATCTCTGGCCGAGGGGTCGGTATGGATGTTGTCAAGACCAACATCGAGAAGATCGGTGGGGTCATGGATATCCACACGGTCAAGGGAATCGGTACGACATTTCGGATCAAGATCCCACTTACGCTTGCCATCATCCCGGCCCTGATAGTCACCACCGCCGACAACCGCTATCTGATTCCCCAGGTAAATCTGGTCGAACTGGTGCGACTCGAGGCAGATCAGGTGCAATCCAGCATAGAAAAGATCCATAATTCCCCGGTGGTTCGCCTGAGGGATCGGCTCTTGCCGCTGGTCGACCTAGCTGATGTCCTCAAGACGCCAAAGAAGACCAAAGTCCTTCTGTCCGCGCAGGATGGAGAAGAAGAAGATTTCGATTCCAACCTCAAGCCGATCAATATCGTCGTATTGCAGGCAGATGACAACCAGTTCGGACTGATTGTCGACGAGGTCTTAGACACCGAGGAGATAGTTGTCAAACCGATGGGTCGGCAGATCAAGAATATTCCGGCCTTTGCAGGAGCGACAATAATGGGCGATGGACGTGTGGCGCTGATTATCGACGTGATGGGCCTGGCTCAGGAGTCCGGAGTAATAGCTCAGAGCAGGGACCGTTCCGCAGGGGAAGCCCATACGACGACCCTCGAGGAGATGGTAGCCACCCAGCCCATGCTCGTACTCGGAGTAGGCTCCGCTTCGAGGGCGGCTATTCCGTTGTCGGCAGTGGATCGCCTAGAAGAGTTCGCCAAGGATATCATCGAGACCACCGGCGGTAAGGACGTAGTTCAGTACAGGGGAAGCATTTTGCCACTGGCTTATGTATCTCAAATACTTAATCTTCCATCGAGCCGTGATGACGTTGATACCTTGGAGGTCGTAGTGCATACAAGCAATGGTTCGAGTGTAGGGATTGTCTGTGATTCGATAGTTGACATTATCGACGAGACCATCAACCTACAGGCAACGGATTCTAGGCCAGGGGTTACGGGGGTAGCCGTTATCGACGGTAGGGTTACCGACGTCCTAGACGTGGATTTCATTGCTGATTCGGTTAGATTAAGCGGACCATCCAGGTCCAGGTCCTACGCGGCGGTTGCATCATGAGTATTCCAACACAGAATCAATACTGCACCTTCTACGTTGCCGACCACCTCTTTGGGGTTGGTGTTGGCGAGATACAGGAGGTCATCAGATATCAAGACGTCACCCATGTACCATTAGCGGCGCATTCCGTCGAGGGGTTGATAAATCTTCGTGGGCAGATCGTAACGGCGATAGACCTAAGGAGGCAACTAGCGCTCCCAGAACGTCCCGCCGACACGCTTCCTTTGAATGTTGTCGTGCGCACTGAAGATGGACCTGTTAGTCTTCTGGTTGACGAAATAGGTGATGTAGTCGATATCGACGAGTCGACCTGGGAGGCCACTCCACCTACGGTTGGAGGGCGGATTGGAGATCTGGTTCAAGGCGTGTATAAGTTGCAAAATGAACTCCTTTTAGTTTTGGCCACGGATCGGGCTGTTGATGTAGGTGCATCAGCGAGCATTTGATCGACATAATGGAGCAGCGATCCGACGTCGACGGCGTGCCGTCCAATCAGCCTGAAGAGATTGACGACAGGATAAGAGTTCTTGTTGTAGACGATACGGTGACTATTAGACGCCTTGTGTCCAACGCCCTAGATGCCGAGAAAGACATTGTGGTTGTGGGCACGGCGTCAAATGGTCGCTCCGCACTCTCTAAGATCGAGCAACTCAAGCCGGACGTAGTCACCCTCGATGTCGAAATGCCAGATATGGATGGATTGCAGACCCTGGCTGCCCTGCGGGATGCCGGTAAGTCTGTGCCGGTGATTATGTTTTCGACCTTGACCGCTCGTGGCGCAAGGGCGACCATTGAAGCATTGGCACTGGGGGCGGCGGACTACACCACAAAACCGTCGAGTGGCAACATCACAGAGTCGATGATGTCAATAAGTGAAGACCTGGTTCCAAAGGTTCGTTCACTTGCAAGACGAAAGCCGGGCACTAGGCCACCTAGGCGCTTCGTTCCCGTAGCACCAACAGACGATCAAGATAAGGTCGAAGCCAAGCCGACATCTATATTTGAGCTTAGGAAGCGTCCAATTCAGCTGCGGCGCGCACCGATTGTTACCAATCCAGTCGATATCGTCGCAATTGGCGTCTCCACCGGCGGGCCAAACGCTTTGTCGGTGATGTTGCCACTGCTACCAAAGAGCATCGAAGTACCGATAGTGATCGTCCAGCACATGCCGCCTATGTTCACTTCGCTGCTTGCTGAACGCCTGTCACCGCATTGCAATATTCCAGTTACTGAAGTGGACACACCTAGGCCACTCACGGGAGGGATGATCTATCTAGCACCCGGTGGACGACATATGGTGGTTGAGCGACGAGGCCTTACCAAGTGGCTCAACTTAAATGATGACCCACCTGAGAATTCATGCAGGCCGGCGGTGGATGTTCTGTTTCGCTCCGTAGCCCAGGAATTCGGACCGGGTGTACTCGGCGTTATCTTGACGGGTATGGGTCATGATGGGCTCGTTGGTTGCGAGTCGATCAGCCACGCTGGAGGGCGTGTGATAGTTCAGGACGAAGCCACTTCGGTCGTCTGGGGGATGCCCGGATCTGTTGCTAGTGCCGGATTTGCGGAAGCAATCTTGCCAATCGAAGAGATTGCGGATGAAATAGCCAAGCGGTGCGCGTTCAGGTCCCCTCATCGGACCGCACGGGACAAGAGTCAGTTGACATAGTGGCCCCGTTGACATAGTGGCCCCGTCGACAGGGATCGATGGATCAGACCGATTCCTGGTGCAGGCGTAGAGAATGCCGTCAAAGAAAAGGGCCATCGGATGTTTTTATTCCCGATTCCAGCGCAGGTAAGTTTTCGGCGAGTAGCGCAGGTGGACTCACCATCGGGTCGATACAGAATGTTAACATTCGATAATAGCTATGAGCAGCAGCTATTAACAGTGCCGTAATAAAATCGTATTTTTCACGAAACATCCCACCCATAGGTTGAGCTATGCGCCAAGGTCACATTTGTCGCTTTTATCAGCCGGAGGGAAACATGCACTATAGTGCGGGAGATACGGCCTGGGTACTACTCAGCGCTGCGCTGGTGCTCTTTATGACTCCTGGACTGGCCTTCTTTTATGGTGGTATGGTCAGGTCCAAGAATGTCTTAGGGATGTTGATGCAGAACTTCGCTACCATGGCGGCAGTAAGCCTCGTCTGGGTATTTGTATCCTATTCCCTCGCCTTTGGGCCGGACTTGGGCGGAAAGGGCCTGCTCGGGAGTCTCCATTTTTTTGCGCTAGCTCATGCGACCCAGACGGTTCCGGGTTTTAGCGGACACCTAGCACAACACATACCACCGCTGGCATTCGTCATTTTCCAGATGATGTTCGCCATCATCACTGCGGCGCTGATCACCGGGTCTACGGCTGATCGGATGAAATTTGGCCCATTTATAGTCCTGATCATCCTCTGGTCCTTGTTCGTTTACGCACCCATTGCCCACTGGTCCTTCTCTCCTACGGGGTGGCTCTACAGGTTGGGTACGGAAGATTTCGCCGGCGGGACGGTCGTCGAGATAAACGCCGGTGCGGCGGGTCTCGCTGTGGCCATGGTCATCGGGAAGAGAAGAGGATGGCCCAAGTCTCAGATGCCACCCCATAACGTTCCACTTACCCTGGTTGGAGCGGGAATATTGTGGTTTGGCTGGTACGGCTTCAATGCTGGCTCTGCGCTGGCGGCTAATACGCTTGCTGCTCATGCCTTTCTGAATACCAATACAGCTGGAGCCGCGGCACTTCTTGGGTGGATCGTGGTTGAAAAGATTCGAGGAGGAAAGTCGACCATACTGGGGGCAGCATCGGGAGCGGTCGCTGGGCTGGTTGCGATCACTCCATCGTGTGGCTTCGTGGATATTTATGGTGCGACCGTAATCGGATTGGCAGCTGGTGTGATCTGTGCCTTTGCGGTGTCACTGAAGTACA
>JAKAPB010000064.1 GCA_021823045.1 Actinomycetes bacterium
GGAATTTCAGAATTTCCAACCTCATGAAAATTGACCTTGGCAACCCTCTTTTCCAATGGGACGGGGAAGATCGGCGGGGAAGAGATCTGCGACATCGTGGTCTTTAAACCTGTGTCCTGCGGTCCGAATATGTCTATCTCCGCCCCGGGCATATCGAGTATCGGCATGAACGAGAAGCCTTGGATATGGTCCAAGTGGGTATGTGACAGTAGGACCAGTAGCCGCTTCTCCGTGCGGTTGCGCAGACTGAATCCCCTGGCTCCCGAACCAAGGTCGAATAGGATCGGGAGGCTAAAGCCGAACGGGGACCTAAAACGGACCTCGACGCATGCCGAATTTCCGCCGTATCGATATGTGAGGGGACCCGGAGAGGGGACCGAACCCCTCACTCCCCAAAACCGCAGGTGGAACATGATTAAATCGAAGCTAGCCGCCAGGGTGAAATTGATAATTTATCGCCGTGACCGTCGTCACATAATCGACTCGGGGGTCAGCATCCCCCGCCTGGTCAAACTGAGACGCAAGTCATGGGGAGAGGTAGCATTTTCGAGGGCATCCTGGATCGAAATCGAACCCGCTTCAAATAGCTTCTCGAGGCTCTGATCGAAGGTCATCATCCCGTAGAATTCGCCCTCGCGAATAATCCCAGCGAGGTCGGAGGTCTTGTCCGGCTCGATGATGCACTGCTGCACCCTCCCGTTGGCAACCAGTACCTCCAAAGCCGGCACTCGAGACTTATGGTCAATCGTCGGTATCAACCGCTGGCTCACCACTCCCCTGATCACCGCAGCCAGTGAACTCCGTATCTGGTGCTGCTGGTGGGGTGGGAAGAAGTCGACTATTCGGGTAATAGTCTCCACCGCATCGATTGTATGGAGTGTCGAAAGGACCAAGTGGCCCGTCTCGGCCGCTTGTAGTGCGGCGGTAACCGTCTCTAGGTCCCTCATCTCTCCGACCAGGATGACGTCTGGGTCCTGCCTCATCGCAGCCCTCATAGCGTTGGCGAAAGACTGGGTATCGAATCCGATCTCGCGCTGATTCACTATCGCAGCCTTGTCGGAGTGGATGACCTCGATTGGATCCTCAATGGTAACGATGTGACACGGCCTCGACCGGTTTACGTGGTCGACCATCGCAGCTAGCGTCGAAGTCTTACCCGATCCAGTTGGGCCGGTTATCAGGACCAATCCCCTAGGGTTGTCGGCGATCTTAGCCATCACTTCCGGCAGACCTAAGTCCGCAAATGTGGGAGGTTTTGCGGCTACCAGCCTCATGACCATAGAGACGAGACCCCGCTGCATAAATGCGTTGACCCTAAGGCGCACCCCGAACTGGGTGGTATACGCGAAGTCCATCTCCTTTGTCGCCATAAAGATCGCCCAGGCTTCTTCGCCCATTGCATCCCTGGCGATCTCGACCATCTTCTGCCCGTCGAGGGGTTGACCGGTTCGAAAATAGATCAAGCGGCCATTAATCCTCGCCCTAGGCATGGCATCAGCTTTGAGATGCAGGTCAGAACCCTTTACCCTTATGACCTCGGCGACCAAACCGTCAAGCAATGTACCCATTACTTCCTTCTATCGACATTAAGTGACTTCGCATAAATACAAAAAATTCTCAACAGGTGGACACGTTCGTTCTATCTCGACTCCATTATTCCACAGCCCTTGGGCTATTTCAGCAACTCAACGGCCAATTGGAGAAGTAGTCGAGTTCGGCTAGTTGTATTTTTAAATTCCAACTGCACGCTTTTTAAGGGCTTTGAAGCCGACTTTGCCGATTGCCGATTGCCGATTGCCGATTGCCGATTGCCGATTGCCGAGAGGACAACTATACGGCCTTGGCGACAATTCAGTTGGCCCTATTCTGCCTCGAAGGTCTCGGAAGTAACTACGAACTTGTCGAGTGTCTCGTCGTCAATTTGACATCCAACCCCGGGGAGTTCCCAAGCTGCGATGGTCCCAGCTGAAGAGAAGACAACTTCGGGGTTTATGATGTCCTTCTCGAAATACCTCGCCGATGGTGCGGTATCACCTGGCATGTTGAAACCATCGAGGGTGGTCAATGCGACGTTGAAGGCCCGGCCGACCCCGGCTTCGAGTAGTCCTCCACACCACAGACCCATCTTGTGTTCTTTGCAGAACTTCTCGATCTTGAGAGACTCTGAGATTCCGCCGACTCGGGGCATCTTCAGGTTGACAATTGAACAGGCTCCGAGTGCGTAGGCCTCCTCGAGGTCCCCAAGGCTACGAATACTCTCGTCAAGGCAGATCGGAGTAGCAATCTCTTTGGCCAAAATGCTGTGTTGATAGACATCGTCATAATTCAACGGCTGCTCGATCATCGTCAGACCGAAATCGTCGAGGTGTCTTAGCAGATCTAGGTCATCAAGAGAGTAGGCACTGTTTGCGTCGGCCATTAGCGGGAGATCCGGGAAGACCTCACGAAGTGCCCGAAGGGGAACTAGGTCGTATCCGGGCTTTATCTTGATCTTCACCCTCTTGTAACCAGCGTCGACGTAGCCCCCCACCTTTTCGACTAGGGCCTCGATAGTGGGCTGTATGCCGACGGAAATTCCAACGGCGACTTCGGTCTTTGTCCCACCGATGTACCTAAAGAGCGGGGTACCTTCAGTTTTTGCAAAAAGGTCCCACAGGGCCGCATCAAGCATCGCCTTTGCCATCTGGTTCCCCCGCACCTGTCGGAAAGCTTCAATTCCGTCCGAGGGAGATCGGAAGTCAAACTTCAGCATCCGAGGGATGAGAAACTCCTTCACGACGTAGTAGACCGATGCGTTAGTCTCTTCAAGGTAAAAGGGGTCGTTCGCCGCCCCGCACTCACCGATTCCAAAGGCGCAGTCACTGTATATAAGCGCCAGAAAGAACTCTTTGTCAACCTCGACGCCGAAGCTCGTCTCAAAGGGCTCACGCATCGTCATCTTGACTCGCTTGAGTTCGACACGATCTATCTTCATCTACCAGCCTCCCAATTTGATGGCCTGCAGAACAGGTAACCGCAAAATGGTCGATCCGGCGTATGCCATATAGTTACCTCGGTCATTCCGCTAGCAAACAACTCGGTCACTACCTTTCTAAAAGCGGTGATCCACTTCAACGCTAGTTCGTAATCGAGATGCTCCCCTTGTACCGACCTGTTAGGTATAGCGACGGCATAGGGTCCCACTCGGGGCCAAGGGAGAGGGGAGACCACCGGAGAGCCGTCGAAATCATCCAAGAGCACCTCCGGGGATCCATCGCAGCTCTGCTCCGTCTTCTCTCGAGCTAAGTCAAGTCGAACTATGAAACGATCGGTTGGAAGATTGGGACTCTGGAGGTCTCCCTCAATTTTGCCGTAGGCATTGACCTTGTATGAGACGACCCGCGCATTTAACTTGGAGAGGTTAAAGTAGCCATTGCGTGCTTGCAATGGGTCGTAGCTCCACATGATCGCAGGATATCCCATCTCTTTAGCGATCTTCTTCTGCAGCGACTTCATGGCGAATCCCAATCCAGAATCGCGTTCAACTACCGCCGTCTCGTGTGACCAGAGCACCGTCTCTCCCTCGATTACGGCGGGGAAAGAGTAGGAAAAGCCAATGGGCGCCCCACCCCGCTTGGCCAAGAGAATTACCCCACCAAAGTAGAGGTGCACAGCCATTTCGGGCCCCGAGATAGACCCACCTTCGCCCCAGACCTCCTTAGAGAGCATCGCCACTAATTGGAGGTCTGCAAGGTCCGTCACTTGATAGATTTGCACCTCGCCATTGGAATGAGACAAATCAGACCTTTCCAGATTTATGTCGACCCCTCTCCCACATGCCCACAAAGTCGAGCCATCGGCCGTCGGGTCGAGTCTATCCAAATGGTGTTGAGGGCTGGGATGTGCCAAGGATCAGATATTGACCATCCAAAAAGTAACTTTTTGTGTCCGGCCCCCTTTTGCGAAGCGAGAACTGAAATGGGTACCGGTCTCAAAATAGAAGTGGCAAAACTAGCCGAGGTCTCCCTCGCGTTTGTCGCGGCCGGTGGCACTTAGTCGGTCTCGTTGTAGATTTTCAATTCGATAGGCTGCGATTACCGCCGACAATACACCGACGGCGACGAACGCGACGACCAAGGTAACCAGCAGCCTCTCCAACAGCGACGTGATACTCAAATAACCATTAGAAAACTCCACGATCGACGGTATGGTGACCACCAGGGATAGCAATACCGTCACCTTGAATCTGAGGCTCAACCTACCTCCTTCAGATATCGATCGACCATCCGCATCCAGAGGGTATCGGTCGACCTCTCCCCCTCCAGTGCCAAGACCGGAATTCCATACTTGAACACCTCAAAGAGGTCGTCGGCAGAATTTATCGAACTCAACGATAGCGCGTCTATCCTTGGCAGAAAAGAGCGACCTAAAGACTGATCACCCTTGGGGTCATCAAGGTGAGCTACGATGACCGACGTCCGCCGGCCGAGCTTTTCAACGACCGGTATTACCTCTTGCTCGCTGAGCCATATTGCAAAGGACCTAGTAGAGCGGTGGCCCTCTGCGATCGCAGAGGTTACCCGCTGCAGGGCGGTTCCGAACCACTTTGGGATACCAGAGCCGGCGATGATAAACCTTCTGTCCGCGTCTACGCCATAGATGTCGCATACTCTATCGAAACTCGACATCGCCTGTTCGGACGAACCGACGAAGATCACCACGTCACCGGAGTTGATGATCGGCCAATCGTGCAGTTCGGATACGAATTCGGCTAGCTGGTCGCGGATCATGTCCTGTTGGTTTTGTGTCTGTTGATTTTGGGACTGAAGTGAGTCACCGTTCTTCGACGATCGGGCGGCACCGATATGGGGGGTTGGAAATTTGATCAGGTTGGAATCGTCAGTGAGGTCAATGAGTAGGTCTTGGCCATTAGGTTGAGCGGACGACGGCATCCGTGTGGCAACCTTTCGCTCATCCCCTTTCGGATAGCGAAAACGCACTTCAGCCCCGGTCAGCCCGCCAGGGCCTTGGACTAAGAGCTCTCTCCCCCTAGTTATGTCGGACGTAGTCGCTGAGACCGTTATGACTTCGTCTTCTTCGTCGAGCGAGCGCCAAGATGGCTCAGATATCCTCGCCGGGACCCTCCACTTACCCTCGTTATTCACCACCATAGGCGTGTACAACGAAGCGATTTCCGATTTTGGCGAAGCAACCTGGGCAGCAAAATCCTCAGAACCCGTTGCTAGTAGTCCGTTAGTCACTGATCCCGTCAAGCTATTATCACGGCTATTATCCCGATACGCGGTTCGTGAGCCAGCTGTTGCATGGGATTTGGGGGCTTTGGCCAAACCCTTCTTTGCCGCAGCGGACAAAACCAGGGTATCTTCAGCCTCGGATCCGACAAAACTGTCGACTCCTACGGGCGCTTTCATCCCCTTGGCGGACATGTATGCGTTCTGGAGCTCAATCGCAAAGGATGCGTATTGAGTGGCCGGAAGTGGTGCCTGAGACTCCCGCTCCCCATGCAAAGATAGATCTCCCAAAACGTCGGTCCCCGATGTCGAAGGCAGTTCCATGGTCTGCGACTCCGAGATCCGTTCGATGAGTAACTCGTAGCGGTACTTAGTGGAGAGTCCAAAAGCCGAGCGACGCTTAGTCCTAGTCGCCGAGACGATCTTGGCATCACCTTTGAACTTCTCCCTAATCTCCTCTAGGAGAACCTCGATAGAGTCACCGGTAAACTTCTGCAGTCTTGCCACCGTCGACCACCCCTATCCTTTCCACTTTTAAGCCAGCCGGGATCTCCAAGGATGAGACCACGGATATGTTTTCACCGAGTCCACGTAGCATTCGGGCCAATGCTGTCCTGATACGTGGTGTAGTTATCAGAACCGGTTCGACACCAGACGTAGCGCTCGCTCGTTCTTTAGCCTCGCTGACCGAACCCTTTATCGAATATGAAGTCGTCGGGTCGAGAAGGAGCACTCCCCGTTGGTCGATGTTCTGAAGCGAGTTGACCAGCAGGTGCTCCAACTCGGGCTCCAACACCAAGACGAAGAGCTTCCCGTCGATGGCTCGCTTAGCGGCGACGGCAAATCCGATGGCCTCTCGGGCCCCTTCGAGTAGGAAGTCTGCGTCCCTAGAGTACTTAGCGCGATCGGTTACCGCTTCGACGATCCTGGGGAGGTCCCTGACTGCGAGGCCCTCTTCCAAAAGATCCCTAAGGACCCTTTGTAGTTCACCGAGGGAGAGCTGTGCCTGGGCCATCTCATCGACCAATACCGGCTGATACTGACGCAGGGAATCGACCATCTCTTTGAGGGACTGTCGGGACAACAGCTCACCGGCGTGTGTCTTGACGACTTCAGAAAGGTGGGTCGTAATCACCGAAGCCCGGTCAACGACGGTCGCACCGCTCACCTGTGCCTGATTCTTAAACTGGATCGGTACCCACTTGGCGGGAATCCGAAAGACCGGCTCGAAGGTTGCTTCCCCTGGGATAGAGTCCAATCTGTCGCCGATGGCGAGGATTCTACCGGGGGGTATGAAGCCCCTCGCCGCTTCGACTTCGTAGACCTTGATCACGTACTCTCCCTGGCTGAGCAGTAGATTATCGCGTGTCCTAACCGCAGGGAGCAGAATCCCTAGCTCCGAAGCCACCTTGCGTCGAAGAGCCTTGACCCGGTCTAACAGGTCCCCGCCGCTCGCTGGGTCCACCACATCCAATAGATCAAGCGAGAGCTCGAGTTCCATCGGTTCCACCCGCATGGTTGGAAGTATCGTCTCGGGGGAGTCCAGTTGAACCACCGGCTCTTGAATTTCGAGAATCTCATCCTTAGGTCGCTTCTCAGCTTCGGCGAGTCTCCGACCCAGAAAGAAGATTACCCCACCGACGAGGATGAATGGAATCTTTGGAAGGCCAGGGAGTACCGCTAGCCCCATCAGGGCCCCGCCGGCGATACGAATGGCAATATTTTGCCTGCGGAGTTGGCTTAGTAGGTCGGTGCCAAAGTCCGACTCATTAGAGGCCCTGGTGACTATCAAGCCGGTTGAGATTGAAAGCAGAAGCGCCGGGATCTGGCTAACCAGTCCGTCTCCGACGCTAAGTAGCGAATAGGTATCAATCGCCTGGGTTAAAGAGAGATGCCTCTGGACGACCCCGACGAGGAATCCACCTATCAGGTTGATCATCGTAATCAACACCGCCGCAATCGCGTCGCCTTTTACGAACTTCGAAGCACCGTCCATAGCACCGTAAAAGTCGGCTTCCTTGGAGATCTTTTGGCGTCGTGCCCGGGCTTCGGTCTCGTCGATATGGCCTGCGTTCAGGTCGGCATCGATCGCCATCTGCTTTCCAGGCATCGCGTCCAAGGTGAACCTAGCTCCGACCTCCGCCACTCTGCCGGCACCATTGGTGATGACCACGAACTGGATGACAAAAAGGATTAAAAATACGATTAACCCGACTACTACCGATCCGCCCACCACGAAATTACCGAAGCTCTGGATAACCGATCCCGCATAGCCGTGCAGGAGGACGAGGCGGGTCGCACTGACATTGAGTGCCAGGCGGAAAAGAGTAGCGATCAATAGAACCGAAGGGAAGGCGGAGAACTCGAGTGAGTCCCTGACCCTCAAGACCATTGAGAGTACGACCAGGGCAAATGCGATATTTATGCTGATGAGGATGTCGAGCAGCATTGTCGGCAGCGGTACAACCAACATAACCACGATGAAAGCAATGCCGATGGGCACGGCCAAAGCTAGTCTGCTTGTTTTGGGCATCCTTCCAACCAGTTACGCTAATGCCCGTCCAATGAGCCAACCTTCGCCTTCCCGGCTATGTACTATTCGGCATCAAGATGAGAGACCTTGAACCTGGAATATCTGAAATATCAATTTGCAGATTTAGTCGGCTTGTACGAATGCTCTGCTCCTGGGTTTCCAAGAACTCAACCCGGATATCGAGGCAACCAGCCTCCAGAGGCGGAGCATTTCACTCCATCCCGGAAAGTTCGGGTACCGAGGCAGATACTTCACCCCTGAATCAGATC
>JAKAPB010000065.1 GCA_021823045.1 Actinomycetes bacterium
TCCGATCTTATCTTGCTCTTAGGTCCTACCGGCTGCGGGAAGACACTTTTGGCTCAAACCTTGGCGAGGATGCTAAATGTTCCCTTCGCTATTGCTGACGCCACCGCGCTGACCGAGGCGGGCTACGTCGGTGAAGACGTTGAGAACATTCTTCTCAAGCTGATCCAAGCCGCCGAGTACGACGTCAAGAAGGCGGAGACGGGAATCATCTATATCGACGAAATCGATAAGATCGCCCGCAAGTCCGAGAACCCTTCTATAACTCGCGACGTATCTGGAGAGGGTGTACAACAGGCCCTCCTGAAAATCCTGGAAGGTACGGTCGCCTCCGTTCCGCCACAAGGCGGCAGGAAGCACCCCCATCAGGAGTTCATCCAGATAGACACTACCAATGTCCTCTTTATCTGTGGTGGAGCCTTCGCCGGGTTAGACAGACTGATCGAGTCGAGGGTCGGACGTAAGTCGATGGGTTTTCGTGCCGACCTAAAGACCGGCAACTACAACGAGGGTGAAATCCTGAAGAAGGTCTTACCCGAGGATCTGTTGAAGTTTGGCCTTATACCCGAATTCGTCGGGAGACTTCCGGTAATAGGTGCGGTATCTAATCTCGACAAAGAGGCACTGATACAAATATTGGTCGAGCCGAAGAACGCACTCGTCAAGCAGTACCAGAAGGTATTTGAACTAGACGGCGTAGAGCTGGAGTTCACCGAGGACGCACAGAGCGCCATCGCCGAGCAAGCACTGCTCAGGGGAACTGGAGCTAGGGGGCTGCGCGCGATTATCGAAGAAGTGTTGCTGGATGCGATGTACGACATCCCCTCACGCTCCGACGTTGGCAAGTGCGTCATCGACAGGGAGACGGTGCTAAATAACGTAGCACCTACTTTGCAACCTAAGATTCCGGGCACTAACAGGCCAGATCGCTCGAGGAGGGCGGCCTCTTAGTGGCCGAAGAAATTTCTCCCCTCGATCCGGGTCGTTGGTTCGATTCCCTTTTGGACACCGAGCTAGACCCGATATCGAGGGAGAGTTTCGATCCCTCGACACTTCCGGTGCAGATGATCCTCGACTGCCTCGGTGAACCGCAGAGAAACTATTCGGCGATCCACGTGACCGGGACAAATGGAAAGGGTTCGGTAGTCGCCATGACCACGGCGATACTAGATGCAGCGGGTTGCTCCACTGGCAGCTTTACCTCGCCCGATTTGGGATCCTTAAGGGAGAGGATAAAGGTCTACCTCCAAGAGGTGGAAGAGGACGAGTTCGAACTCGAGCTATCTACGGTGGCGACATTAGTGGATCAATTTTCCCTTCCTAGGCCTTCAAAGTTTGAGGCACTCGTAGCGACGGCGCTTTCGATCTTTTCCAACAACGGCGTCGAAGTTGCCGTTGTTGAGGTGGGAATGGGCGGCGAACTGGACGCCACCAACGTTTTGGATGCCCGAGTGGTCGTCTGCACGAACATCGGATCAGACCATATGGCTCAACTGGGCGGAAGTCGCGAGGGGATCGCTAGGGCGAAATCGGGGATAGTGCATAACGAGTCCAAGGTCATCCTAGGAGACGTTGATGAGGCCTTTTTTGATTTCTTTGCTAAAAGGACCGATGAGAAGGTAATTAGGCTCGGAAGCGAGATAATCATTGAGTCGGATCTGCTGGCCGTCGGGGGTCGTCAGATCAGCTTTAGAACCTCAAGGTCCGAGTTCAAAGAGATATTTGTTCCACTATCGGGTTCGTTTCAAGGAAAAAATGTCGCATTGGCGACCGCTGCCGCTGAGGAGTACTTAGAGAGGGGAGTTCCATCTGATCTCCTCCAGAGCGTGCTTTTGGATCTCAAGATTCCGGGCCGAATGGAGATCGTTGCTCATAGCCCCCTCTGTATCCTCGACGTCGCTCACAACTATGAGGCTGCCGGCGAGCTAGGAAAGTCACTTAGGGACAGCTTTGGCTACGAAACCGGATGGGTGGTTCTCTATGCCGCCACCCACAAGAGGGACCCAAAGAGGTTCCTCGAGGCCCTTGGTCCATCTAGTATCGATCGGCTAATTTCGGTCGACCTGGGTCTGAAAATACAGGTGGATCCGTATGACGTCGCAGGAGCGGCTTCAAGCCTAGGCATTCTGTCCTCAGTGGCTGGTGACCCAGGTTCGGCATTGATAGCGGCGAGAGAGCGGCTCATTGAGGGTCAAATAGTCCTTGGCACCGGAAGCCACTACCTCGTCGGTGGAATTCGAAGATTACTGTTAGGGTTCGATTAGAAAGCGCCCTTCAATACCGCCGTTCCTGCTAGGATTAACCCCTCGTATGGGAAGAACTCTGCTAATTTGTAAACCGGACGCAGTCGAGAGAGGCCTCGTCGGTGAGATAATTTCTCGGATCGAGAGAAAAGGCCTCAAGATTGGTCAACTCGAGCTTCGCCAATTAGATGAGGCGATAGCGAAGGCTCACTATCAAGAGCACGACGGCAAAAGTTTTTTTGGTGAGCTAGTCGCCTTTATTACTAGGTCACCGGTAGTTCTAGCGGTAGTTTCTGGCCCGGATGACGTTTACGCCATCGTGCGGTCGATGATGGGTGCGACCAATCCAGCTGTTGCGGCTCCGGGGACGATCAGGGGGGATCTAGCGGTATCGGTTGGGGAGAACTTGGTGCACGGCTCCGACTCATTGGAGGCGGCGGCTCGGGAGATAGAACTTTTCTTCCCCGGGCTAGCACAGTAGTTTCGACTAACTAAGGTCTTACGACCTTTATATATTCATCCACCAGGATCTGGAGGTTCAGAAAGTGGCTCGATTCTCACCCCTGATGGGCAGGGACATGGCGGTCGACCTCGGTACGGCAAATACCTTGGTATACGTAAGGGGCAAGGGTATCGTCTTGGACGAACCATCGGTAGTTGCCATCAATACTAAAGACGGCAGACCGTTGGCGGTTGGGGTAGAGGCTAAGAGGATGATCGGCCGTACTCCGTCGAACATCCAGGCGATTCGGCCACTCAAAGACGGTGTGATCGCAGACTTCGAGATCTGCGAGAAGATGCTTCGCTACTTCATCCATAAGGTACACCAGTCGAAGTTTTCTAAGCCGCGGATGATCATCTGCGTTCCCTCTGGAATAACCGGTGTAGAGCAGAGGGCGGTCCAAGAGGCCGCCGAGTATGCGGGAGCCCGCAAGCCGGCTTACATAATCGAAGAGCCGATGGCGGCGGCGATCGGTGCCGGCCTGCCGATACATGAGCCAACCGGCAACATGGTGGTGGACATTGGTGGTGGGACCACCGAAGTCGCAGTTATCTCCCTCGGTGGAATCGTCACCTCACGCTCGATCAGAATCGGTGGGGACGAACTCGATGAGGCAATTATCTCCTTCGTCAAAAAGGAGTACAACCTGGCCCTCGGAGAGAGGACCGCAGAAGAGATCAAGATGGCACTTGGGTCCGCTTATCCGCTCGAGGAAGAACTTCAGGCGGAGATCCGGGGTCGTGACCTGATTACCGGTCTTCCTAAGACGATACTCATCTCTACCCAAGAGATTCGCAAGGCGATTGAGGAGCCGATAGCAGCGATAGTCGATGCAGTCAAGGTCACCCTCGATGCCACGCCTCCCGAGCTTTCCGCTGACATCATGGAGCAGGGTATCGTGCTCACCGGCGGTGGAGCGATGCTCACCGGTCTGGAGCGACGGATACAGGCAGAGACTGGAATGCCGATCGTCGTCGCTAAGAACCCGTTGCAGTGTGTAGCTATCGGGTCTGGACAGTGTCTAGAGGAGTTTGACGCTCTCAAGCAGGTGTTGATTTCGGCTTCCGGCCGCTGATTGCTTGGGGGATAGTTGGCAAAGCTCTTTGAGCGCCCTCGAATCACCCTGTTTATCCTGGTTCTGGCTTCGGCGTCGCTGATCACCCTGAACTATAGGGGAGGGTCAAGGTTCTCCTTCGTCTCGGTTAAGGCCGCGGTGAGGGACGTTATAACTCCGGTTCGGTCGACCCTTAATAGCGCCTTTAGTCCGGTTGGGAACGTGATTACCGGGGCCTTTGACTACGGTTCTCTCAAAGCAGAGAATCGGAAACTGAAGAGCCAGATCTACGGGGCAGAGATGGTAAAGCTTGCTGCCGGGGATGCCCAGCGTCAGCTGAACCAGCTCCTTAAGCTCGACAATATTCAGTTTGCCCAAGGTATTGCGTCTGTTCCGGCTCAAGTCATCTCGATGACCCCATCGAACCTCCAACTGAGTTTTGAAATCGACAAGGGCCAATCCGTCGGGATCCGTCTCGGTATGGTTGTCGTAGGAGGCAGTGGACTAGCGGGTCGGATTGTAGCCGTTGGTTCGACGACGTCTACGGTATTGATGGTGAGTGATCCGAACTTCGCCGCCGGCGTAAGATTTGGATCGGGTGGCAATATAGCGCTACTCAATGGACAGGGTATGAACGAGCCCCTCAAGGTGAATCTCGTGGATCCTGGCGCCCCGATTAGGGTCGGTCAGGTGCTGGTAACTTCTGGTCTGCAGGGGGAGATCTTCCCTCCGGGTATTCCAATAGCGAAGGTTACCGCTATAGCTAATCCACTTGGTGCACTTCAGGAGAGCGTCAAGGCGGTTCCGGTTGTGGACTATGCCGGGCTGCAGTACGTTCGGGTGCTGAAATGGCAGCCGCCGTCGTGACGTCGAGGTTATTTTTCATCCGTTTGCCACTCCTACTGATTACCATTGTCGTCCTGCAGCATTCCGGGGTCGGCGGTTTGTCGATATCGGGGATCCACCCCGACATTATCCTCGGCCTGGTTTGTGCAACGGGAATAGTCGCCGGCCGGGAGAAGGGTGCTCTAATAGGCTTCTTGGCCGGGATACTCGCCGACTCGTTTCTCGTAACCCCTTATGGACTCTCCGCTCTGATCTACACGGTCGTCGGCTACCTCGCAGGGGAGCTCGAGAGATTTGAATTAGCGGAATCTAAGATTGTATCCTTTTTAGCCGTCGGTGCAATGTCGGGGGTCGGGGTCCTCTTGTTCTATGGAACCGAATTTGTGCTGGGAATTCATAATCCGCTCAGCCACCAGCTACTAGCAGAAGTATCTGTAGTAAGTCTTCTCAACGTCGTGATTTCGCCAATTTTGGTTTTTTCAGCTAGGTTCTCGCTGAAACCTTCCGGCGTAGATTCACGATTTGAATCGCGGAGGTAGTCCGTGGGAAATATGTCGGCCGTCGAATCGGCGGAGATGAGCCAAAAGAGGGCCAAGAGACGCACCCGGGCCTTGGGTTTCGCAGCCGCAGCACTCTTTGCGGGCATGCTGGCCCGGCTGTATTCGCTGCAGATCTTGCAGGCCCCCCTCTACCAGGCCCAGGCTACCGCTAACCAAGTAAGGACGGTCTCGGTCGAGCCCCCCAGGGGGCTAATCCTAGATAGAAATGGGCGGGTTCTCGTCGGCAACCAGGTAGTAGAGGTGCTCGCCGTCTCCCAGCACGCTGCTACCACCTACCCCAAGGTCGTCCCCAATCTGGCTAAGCTCCTCGGGGTCCCGGTGTCACAGGTGACCCTGGCACTCAATAACTCGCAGTTCAGCCCGTATGAGCCGACCCCGGTTGCCTATGGTATCTCCAAGCAGAAGGCGATCTATGTCCAGGAGCATGCGGCGCAGTTTCCAGGAGTTATCACCGAACTCACCACCCAGCGCACCTACCCCGAAGGGTCGACAGCGGCACAGGTCCTCGGATATGTCGGCCAAATAAAGCCATCCCAGCTCGCAAAGCTGTCTCAAAAGGGTTATACCGCCCAGTCGCAGATAGGCCTAGCGGGAGTTGAGGCGACCTACGAATCATACCTAAGGGGAGTGCCGGGCCAGACAAAGCTCGAGGTGACAGCTTCGGGTAACGTAGTCGGGACGCTGGGTGAGACCGCACCAAAACCCGGGGGCAATCTGGTCTTGTCGATCGACACGTCACTTCAGAAGGTGGTTGAACAGGCGCTAGGTTCGGAGATCAAGGCCCTCTCACATACCTATGACCCATACTTCCACACCTACCTCCCCGAACTCACCGGTGCTGCGGTCGTCGAGAACCCGAATACCGGGTCGGTCTTGGCGATGGCCTCGTTCCCCTCATACAATCCCTCGATCTGGGTTGGTGGGATTTCGACCAAAAACTACTCAATCCTTACCAACCCCGCTAATAACTATCCGTTAATCAATCGGGCGATACAGGGTGAGTACACCCCAGGCTCGACCTTCAAGCTCGCCACGGCTTCGGCGGCCTTGAACTCCGGCCTTGTAACCCCCTATACCCTGATCCACGACCCTGGCTACTTCGCAATACCCGGCTGTACCGTCGGCAAGTGTTCTTTTCACAACTCCGGTGGCGAGTCGTTGGGAAACATCAATATCGTCACCGCACTCTCGGCATCGGACGACGTCTTTTTCTACACTTTGGGATATCGGTTCTATGTAGCAACCCAACAGTACGGTAATACGCCGATCCAGAACATGGCGGCTGCTTACGGCTGGGGATCTCCAACCGGGATCAATCTCCCAGGCGAGGCTTCTGGGATGGTCGACTCGCTCTCCTTACGCCAAGAGTTGCATAAGCTCTACCCACAGGCCTATCCCTACGCCAACTGGTATACCGCCGACCAGCTGGAAATGGCCTTCGGTCAGGGAGAGACCCTAATCACCCCGCTCCAGATGGCCAACGCATACGCAACCTTCGCCAACGGTGGCACAAGGTACGTCCCACGAATCGCCGTGGGTGTGGTCAACGGACAAGGAAAGGTAATCGATAAGTTTGCCCCAAAGGTAGCGGGACACGTCAAATTATCGGCTTACAATCATGCTGCGATGCTCGCAGGATTCGAGGGAGCGGTTTCTGGACCACTCGGTACGGCATCGGGGGCGTTTCAGGGATTCCCCTTCAACAAGTTTCCGTTAGCCGGAAAGACGGGAACCGCATCGGTACAAGGACTAAATCCGAACTCGTGGTTCGTCGCGTTTGGCCCGGCTCAATCCCCGCAGTACGTCGTTTCCGTCGTGATCAAAGAGGGTGGTTTCGGTGCTTCCGCCGCCGCCCCGGTCGCTAGGAAGATATTCGAATACCTACTGAATCACCCAGTCGGTCCGGTTAAATTCGGTGTCGGCCACTTGGCCGCCGGGAGCATTGCAGCCGTCGGTAAGAATGGACAGGTCACCACGACGACCGCTGCAAATTCCAAGTCGACGCCCTCTGGGAGTACCACGACTACGGCCGCTAAGTCCGCCGGCTGAACTCGGGTCGAACTTAGCCACTCGGGGATCACTAGGGAACTGGGCGGATTTCTTCAACGACTCTTCGCTCAGGTGGGCTTTTCGGTTCGGAGAGAACTTTTTTGGGTTAGGCTGTCGGTATGTCGTTCGCTAGCTATATTTCATGGATCGCTGGCATGTCTGCTTTGGTTCTGGCCGCCCTCTCCCACGGGCACCGTTTTGTGAACCCATTGGACGAGAACGACCGTCAATTTGAAGATGCCCTTCCGGATAGAGATTTGATAGAGCTTTCCTCTACTCCTCCGGTGGGCCCTGCGGCGGCTGCCGTTTCCGATTTTGACCCTTCTTGGAGAGGGAACACTCTTGGATCTTCCGGATTTTCTGCCGGACGCAAGCCTCCGCACACAGCGGAAAGGTCTCATAAAGATGTCACAACAGGATTTTCCTCAGACACCGCCAGGTGGCGATCAAAGGGCCGAGGCGTCAGAGTCTCGTCCGGCAGCGTCGCCCGGTCAGCCCAGGTCTAACTCCAGAAGGCGTCCTCCGACTAGGCGGGCGCCAAGATCCAAGGTGCAAGAGGAGTCAGAGGGCAATCCAGAGGGCCAGAATGACGCCTTGGATGCTCCTGAAGAGGAGCGGGTGAAGCCAGCCAGCTTCGAGCTTCCACCTCCACTAAAGGCCTATTCCCAGGAGACCAAGGGGAAAACCGCTGAGCCCAAGCGTCCAGCACCTAGGACCTTTCCAGCTAAGGTCGAGAACTCCATAGGGCAGGAGCCTTCGTTGAAGA